>JAFVYX010000193.1 GCA_017500625.1 Clostridia bacterium
CCCCGCCTCGCTCGCCAAGTTTATTTGATCAAAAAAAGCCCGCTTTTGCGGGCTTTTTTCTTTTCCTGCGCGGGCAACTCTCGATTCGCCTCAGAGGGATTTTTTCAAGGTCACGGAGCCCCCCTTTCGCATACCCTAATATCGAGATACCCGTGTATCTCGATATTTTGCATGATAGGGGGATAACCACATGTCTGATAATAGGGGCTTCTCCGCATCTTCCGGCCAGCGCCAGGGAGAGCGGGAAACCGTCTGTATCGATACCCTGCGTGTGCTTGACTCCTGCCGAGACAGAGACTGCTACGAGGACGTCCGCGTCTATCTCTCGGAATTCGGTCAGGAGATCATTGACCACACCACGTCCGTCCGCACAAAGAACGCCAAAATTCTCTGGACCTTTGTCGGCGTTGATCCCGTCCGCTTTAACCGCGGCTTTTATCAGGTGACCGTCCGCTTCTATATCAAGGTAGAAATGGAAGCGTGCATGGGCATCGGCCGCAATCAGGAATTCTGCGGTATCGCCGTTGCGGAAAAGAAGGTCATTCTTTACGGCAGCGTCGGCAACGTTTCGATCTACCGCAGCGATCCCGCCATTGGTCCGTGTGACCTTGGCAACCTTGACAACTATTCCACCAATATGCCCGTGGCGGTGGTTGAGGTCGTGGATCCCGTTCTTCTCTCGGCCAAGGTCGTTGAGCCCTGCTCGCCCTGCGGCTGCTGTGTCTGCTGCTGCGGTGACATTCCCGAGGCAATCACGGCATCGGTCTCCGGTGCGCTGGTCGATAACGATGACGGCAACCGCCTCCTTGTCACGATCGGCATCTTCTCCGTGGTCCGCATCGAGCGCCCCGCGCAGTATCTCATCAACGCCACCGATTACTGCGTGCCCGATAAGGAATGCCGCATGACCGATGAGGACGATCCCTGTAGTCTTTTCCGAAAAATGGCGTTCCCCATTGGGGAATTCTGCCCGCCCGCCCTCTCCGAGCTTGCCGAGGGTAGAGGCACGGGAGATAAGGACAACGACTGCGGCTGCTCTCACGGTCGCTAAGTCAAGCCAAAAAGCACACCGCGCGAGAGCGCGGTGTGCTTTTTTCAGGATAAGATATTAAAATAGTAAACGGGGAGTGCCGTCCACCCGTGGCAAAGACTGCCCGCGCCGCTGAAATCGGCCTCACCCTTCAGGGTTTCCCAGGTGGCGGGGGCGCCGTTATCTAGCATGACGCCATAGTTTTTCATAATATCCGTAAGGATCACGGAGCGATATTTTTCTTTGTCCGTAAGGAGAAGTGCATCGTACGTAAACGTCTTGAAGGAAAGGGTAGAGGGAGCCAGGATACCGTCGGCAAGCGCCTCAGCGATGCGGGCGGCCTCCTCCCCTTGCACAATGCCTCCCAAAACGGCGTACGCGTTGGCAAGCTCCATGTAGACGGCCTCCCCGACGCCAAGGCGGACAAGCCCCACCTCGCGGTCATAGAAGGCGGCGTACGCCGCCTTTGCCAGCGCCTCGGTTTCGACCTCGTAGGGGAAGGGCAGGCGACACGCCTCGCAGATCGCCCCGAAGGCCTTGAGTGCCAAAACGAGGAGCCCGTTCAAAAGGGCATCGGTGCCCGGCTCACTGTGGGCGCCGTTGGGCACCCAATCGTGGAAGTTCCAATACTCGGAGGAAAACCGCGGCACAAGCCCGTTCTCCTTCCTTTCAAGAAACGCCGAAAGAAGCGTCTTGAGGGTGCCGTAAAGCTCCCTCCCCAGAGAAACGTCCCCCGAGTGCTGTACGTATTCGCGGACGGCAAGCACGTAATGCAAGCAAAACGAGGGGATCGTACGGAGAGAGGCGGGGCAAGGGAAGCAGAGGGAAAGCAGTCCGTCCGCACGGCGATCCTGGCCAAGCAGCAGGAGATTGGAGCGTGCATACTCGAAATTCCCGCCCTGAAAGGCGTAATAGCCGCAGAGCATTTGGTTGCGGGAATCAAAGGCGTAGAGCGCCTGCTCGCGCCACGGCGTATCCACATAATGCTCCATCATACAAAGCTCAAGGGTACTTACGGATAGATCGTAGATCTCTTGCGCGCGCGGGGAGCCAGCGGTATAAGCACGGCGCTCCGTAGGGTAGCTCTGAGGGATCAGCCCCACCGCCAAAAGCTCGATCGGGGCCTCACATTCGATCTCTATATAACGGCACCCGAGCCGAAGCATGGCATTCGTATAGTCGTTCTCGCCCGCCTTGGCCACGTATTCCAAGCTGAAATCGCGTGGGCCGATCCTTCGGCGCACACACCCCTCCGAAAGACTCTCACTCCACGAAACAACCAGTCTTTGCGGCTTTGGAGAAAGGAGCTTGAGGGAAAGAAGTCCGCACGTTTCCCGACCGAGATCCAGGACGTAACGCCCCTCCTCCTCCGTTATCGGCACCGCCTTACGGAAAGGAGAGCGCACAAGCTTTCGGTTAGGGCGCGGGACCATGGTGCAGGCCTTTTCCACCGGAACGGCGGGGTGAAAGCCGGAAAGCTCACCGTTTATCCAGTTGTCCTCTGAATTCGCATCGTAGAGGAAGCTGAAGCCCAGCTGCTTTGTGATGATCTTTTGGTATCCGTTTTTGTATGCTCGGCTATAACGGCAAAGGGTGGCTTCGTCACTGACAGCGAGGGGCTTTCCGCCCTCGGTAAGTGAAAAAAGGAGCCCCGCCGCGGCCTTTACGTAGCGCTGGGAATCCTCGCCGAAATGCCAGACGAGAACGGCCATACGGTTGACGCCCCGTTGCAGATAGGGGGTGATGTCGATCTCGTCATAGCTTTTGTACCACTCACAGTCGCCGTATTGATTGCTCTCCGCAAAGCTACCGTTGACAAAGAGCGTGTAATCGCTGTCACAGGAGAGGCGCAGGACCGCAGGCCCGCCATTCCACGTGAATTCGCGATAAAACTCACCGTAGGTATCGGGAACCGAGGAATTCTCCACCCAGATCCATTTGGCATTTTGAAAGGGCATCGGCGGCACCTCTCAATCAAGGAGCATGCATTCCATGAGCTTCATTGCCATGTAATAATGGATCTCACGGATCGGGTGATTCAGCTTATTAGCGAGAAGCTCGGTGGTCATAACCCCATTCTTTTCCATTTGCTCCCACACCGAATAGAGGTCGCACACCTTGATCCCGTATTCCGCGCAAACCGCCTTGGCGGTGTCGTAATATTTTTTCAGAAGCCCGTTTTCCTGCACGGTCTTTGAAAATTTGTTAGCAAGATTGATAAACAGCTCGTCACGCAGGTGAGGGCTGACGGCGGTATTCATCGCGTTGGTTGCCAAAAAGAGGATCTCCGCACCGCTTTCGCGGATCCTTGTGAAGATGCCCCGCAGCGACTGCTCGTAGAGGGGAAGCGCCGATTCACCGCCGCAGCTGTCGTTGAGACCGTACGCCACCACAACAAGGTCGGGGTGATAACTGAGAACGTCGCGCTCGAGGCGGTCGATCCCCTTAAAGGCGCGGTCGCCGCTGACACCGCTGTTGATGATGTTCACCTGAACCGAGGGATACAGCAGATTCAAAATCTCACGCAGACGCGTCGAATACGCGCTTTTATAGTCAAAAACCGTTTCCATCGTCGTGGGAGACGTGAGATAGGTCTCAAAGCAGCCCTGCGTAACGCTGTCACCCAAAAAGGCGATCGTCACGGGCTTTTGGCCATTGAGATCGGCCTGTTTTTCCTTGAATAGCCGTGTGATGTTCATAGTGTTCTCTCCTTTTTATGAATTGGGCTCTATGATGACCTTAATGGTCCCCGCGACCGAGGGCTTTATCCTTACGTAATACAGGACACCGTCCTCCAGCGGCTCGGAATATTTCAGGACAGGGTCTTGTCTATCGTATCGGGAGGCAATGTAATCATCGCTCTCCGAATAGAGGATAATAGCGGCGACCTCAGCGGTGCTCAGCGGTGTCACCGTTACGGTAAGGCCACCCTCTCCTTCGCCGCGGAAGGTCAGAAAGACATCGGTATACGCGGGAAAGGGCAGCTCCTCGGTGACGTAGATACCGTCGGCGTTTTTCTGGAGAAGGTGCGCCGTATCGGTCTCGCAGGAGCGGCAATAGCCATAATCATCGGTGTAATGCTTGTGACTGAGGTCCATACCGCAAGAGGAAAGGAGCAGGACCGCCACCAACAGCAAGGCGAATAGGGAAGTGGGGAGTACTTTCATGGGCACCTCCGAGACAGGGGATTTCTAAGGCAATTCTATCACAAACAATGAGAGGTGTCAACTCCTCCGCCACGAAAAAAGCACCCACAAGGGGCGACAAGGTCGCCTTTCGAACTCTGCTCCCTTTGGGAGCAACCATCGCCGCCGCGCTGGTGAGCCAGCTATCCGACGCGGCTCTGCTCGGTTATCGAACCGCGCTCCTTGCGGAGCGCGGTCGGGAGCGGCGAACCCGCTCCGCCGCCACGAAAAAAGCACCCACAAGAGGCGGCAAAGCCGCTTTCGAACTCTGCTCCCTTTGGGAGCAACC
>JAFVYX010000194.1 GCA_017500625.1 Clostridia bacterium
CACCAAGGTGCTGCCGTGGCTTGAGGGCAAGGAGCTTCTGGCTATGGCCATCTTCGCTGCCATCGTTCTCGTTTACACCGTCCTCGGCGGCTACAAGGCGGTCTGCTGGACCGACTTCTTCCAGGGACTTCTGATGCTCTGTGCGCTGCTCATCGTTCCGATCGTTATGGCGGTTGGCGATTTTGACGGTAGCTTCTCGGGCGCCTTTGCCGATAACGTGACTGCCTTCCACGCCAACCCCTTTACCGCTTCGTTCGGTGACATCGTCAGCGGTCTTGGCTGGGGTCTCGGCTACTTTGGTATGCCGCATATTCTCGTTCGCTTTATGGCCATCAAGGACGCCAAGATGGTCAAAAAGTCGGCCATCGTGGCTTGCACCTGGGTGGTGCTTACCCTTGGCGCGGCGATCGTTATCGCCATTCTCGGCCGCACCTTCCTCCTCTCGGACGGCAGCTCTCTTGCAGAAAAGCTCCTGCCTGCCGGCAACCAGCAGAACATCTTTATCGAGGTCGTTGTGGATATGTTCCCCGGCTTCTTTGCAGGGCTTCTGCTGGCAGGTATCATCGCCGCCTCGATGAGCACAGCGGACTCCCAGCTTCTGGTGGCCTCCTCCTCCTTTACGAGTGACCTTTACCAGCCCATGATCCGCAAAAACAAGGCAAGCGAAAGGGAGACTCTCTGGGTCGGCCGTATCGTGGTTGCCGCCGTTACCCTTATCGCCTTTGCCATCGCGGCCTCGGGAATCGGCAAGCAGAATTCCTGGGCAAGCAACATCATGGCTATGGTGGAAAATGCCTGGGGCCTCTTTGGTGCCGCCTTTGGCCCTGCCGTGATCCTCTCGCTCTTCTGGCGCCGCTTCAGCTACACGGGCGCTCTTGTGGGCATCATCACGGGCGCTGTGGTCGATCTTGTCTGGCTCTTCACCCTTACGGGCATCACGGGCGTTTATGAGATCGTCCCCGGCTTTATTCTCGGCGGTGCGGCCGCCATCGTTGCCACGCTTCTTACCAAGGCCCCTGCGGCCGAGGTCACGGCGATCTACGATGCCGCCACCTCGGTGGTGGAGGAGACCGCGGAGGCGTAATTCTCTCATTCTTCCCAAAAGCAGGAGCCGCACGCTCCTGCTTTTTCTTCATGAAAATGCGCTAACGCCTTGACAAAAGCACCCGTCTCCTATATAATATAGTAGAATATTATGCCTTGGCTTACGCCGGAAAGGGAAAACAGCATGGAAAACGCAAAGAAACAAGCTCTTGCGGAAATCGCTCGCCAGATCCGCATCGGCATCATTGAGAGTGTGTACCACGCCGGGTGCGGTCACCCGGGCGGCTCGCTCGGCATTGCCGACATTATGGCGTATCTCTATTTTGAAGAAATGAACGTGGATCCCAAGAACCCGAAGTGGCCCGCCCGTGACCGCTTTGTGCTCTCCAAGGGCCACACCGCCCCCGCCCTTTACGCGACTCTCGCTGAGCGCGGCTTCTTCCCCAAGGAGGAGCTTGTCACTCTCCGCCAGATCGACAGCCGTCTGCAGGGCCACCCCGATATGAAGCATATCCCCGGTGTCGATATGTCCACGGGCTCGCTCGGTCAGGGCATCTCCACCGCCTGCGGTATGGCGCTGGCGGGCAAGATCTCGAAGAGCGATTACCGCGTCTATGCCGTC
>JAFVYX010000195.1 GCA_017500625.1 Clostridia bacterium
CCGGAGATCAGCCAGACCATGAAAAAGCTGGGCAAGGAGTCAGTCTTCCTGAACGGCCTGCGGGTCACGGATAAGGAGACGGTGGACATCGTCCAGATGGTGCTGGCGGGCAAGGTCAATAAGACCCTCGTCAACCTGCTCGAAAGCCGCGGCGGCAAGGCCATGGGCATCTCGGGCATTGACGGTCGCCTCATTGAGGCCGAGATGAAGAACGAAAAGCTCGGCTACGTCGGCAACGTCAAGAAGATCCACATCAAGCCCGTCACCGACCTTCTCGAGAAGGGGTATATCCCCGTCGTCTCGACCGTCGGCTGTGATAAGGACGGCAACACCTACAACATCAACGGCGATACCGCCGCCGCCTACATCGCGGGCGCCCTTGGGGCCGAGCGCCTCATTATGATGACCGACATCGCGGGCATTCTCCGCGATAAGGACGATCCCCGTACCCTCATTCCCGAGCTGACGGTCAGCGAGGCCGCTCACCTCAAGGAGCAGGGTGTCATCTCGGGCGGTATGATCCCCAAGGTCAACTGCTGTGTCGAGGCCATCGAGCGGGGCGTTGAGAACGTCATCATTATGGACGGCCGTATCCCGCACTCGATCCTGATGGAGATCCTCACCGATGAGGGCGCGGGCACGATGGTCAAGGGGGATAAGGTATGAGCTTCAAATCGATCGACGACCGCTACGTTGCCGCCACCTACAAGCGCTTTCCCTTAGAGCTCGTGCGCGGCGAGGGCTCGCTCCTCTACGATGCCGAGGGGCGCCGCTATATCGACATGGGCTCGGGCATCGGCGTGACCGCCTTCGGCCACGCGGACGCCGCCTGGATCGCGGCCACCACCGCCCAGCTCTCCGCCGTAGCCCACACCTCAAACCTCTATTATACCGAGCCCTGCGCCCGCCTTGCCGAGGTGCTTTGCACCCGCACGGGTATGGCCCGCGTGTTCTTTGCCAACTCGGGTGCCGAGGCCAACGAGTGCGCCATCAAGATCGCCCGCCGCCACGCCGCGGACGTCCGCGGCCTCGAGGACGCCGTGATCGTCACGCTGAAAAACAGCTTCCACGGCCGCACCCTCACAACGCTTGCCGCCACGGGCCAGGACCATTTCCACAAGCTTTTCCAGCCCCTCACCCCTGGTTTTATTCACGCAGAGGCGGGGAATATTGAGGAAATGCAAAGAATACTTGACGAATATCCCGTTGCCGCCGTGCTCCTCGAATGCGTGCAGGGCGAGGGCGGCGTGATCGCCCTGTCGGGCGAATACCTTACGGCCGTTGAGCGTGCCGTGCATGAGCGCGGAGCGCTCCTCATGATCGACGAGGTGCAAACGGGCAACGGCCGTACGGGCGCTCTCTACGCCTATCAAAATTACGGCCTCACCCCCGACGTCGTCACCACGGCCAAGGGGCTTGGCGGCGGCCTGCCGATCGGCGCCTGCCTGATGGCCGAGCCCGTCGCGGGCCTTCTCGGCTACGGCGACCACGGCTCGACCTTCGGTGGCAACCCCGTCGCCGCGGCGGGCGCCCTTTCGGTTCTTTCGCGCATTGACGAGGCGCTCCTTGCCTCGGTGAAGGCCAAGAGCGAACGCATCTTCTCGGCGCTTTCGGGCGCCAAGGGCATAAAGTCGGTCTCGGGCCTTGGGCTGATGATCGGCATTGAGACGGTCCGCCCCGCCGCCGAGGTGGTGGCCGATTGCAACGCCGCGGGCGTCCTTTGCCTCACGGCCAAGACCAAGGTGCGGCTCCTGCCCGCACTCAACATTGACGATGCGGTGCTTACCGAGGCGCTCTCGGTGATCCTCGAGGCCGCCGCGAAAGGAGTAGAAGAATGAACCTGAAAGGGAAGAGCTTTTTGAAGCTCCTCGACCTCACAAGCGAGGAGATCGCGGGGCTTCTCGACCTCGCCGCCGAGCTGAAGGCCAAAAAGAAGGCGGGGATCCCTCACCGCCTCTGCGAGGGCAAGTCGATCGCTCTCATTTTTGAAAAGACGTCCACGCGCACGCGCTGCGCCTTTGAGGTCGCCGCCGCCGATCTCGGTATGCACCCCACCTATCTCGATCCCCAGGGCTCGCAGATCGGAAAAAAGGAGAGCATTCCCGATACCGCCCGCGTGCTGGGACGTATGTTTGATGCCATTGAGTACCGCGGCTTTGGTCAGGACCTGGTCGAGGCGCTGGCCGCCTACGCGGGCGTGCCCGTCTACAACGGCCTCACGAACGAATTCCACCCGACGCAGATCCTTGCCGATTTTCTGACGATCCGTGAGCATCTTGGCGACCTTCGCGGCAAAAAGCTCGTCTATATGGGAGACGCGCGCTACAACATGGGCAACTCTCTGATGGTCGGCTGTGCCAAGATGGGCATGCACTTCGTGGCCGCCGCCCCCGAAAAGTATTTCCCCGATGCCGCCCTTGTGGCCGAGTGCCGCGCCATCGCCGAGAAAACGGGCGCCACCATCACCCTCTGTGAGGACCCGATGGAGGCCACCCGCGGTGCCGACGTCATCTACACCGACGTCTGGGTGTCGATGGGCGAGCCCGACGCCGTCTGGGAGGAGCGTATCTGCGACCTCACCCCCTACCGCGTGACCGCCGCGCTGATGCAAAACGCGGGCAGCGGGTGCCGCTTTATGCACTGCCTTCCCGCCTTCCACGACCTCGACACGACCGTCGGCAAACAGATCCACGAGAAATTCGGCCTCACCTGCATGGAGGTGACCGACGAGGTCTTTGAAAGCCCCGCCTCGATCGTCTTTGACGAGGCAGAGAATCGTATGCATACGATCAAGGCCGTCATCGCCGCGACCCTCGCGGCGGTATAAATTCCGTAATACTGCGTTGCTCCTCGCCCACGATCTCGACGTACACAAGTACGCCTTCGCCCGTGGGCTCCGGCGCGCCTTGTCTTACGAAATTTCTCCTCGCCGCGACCCTCGCGGGATAAGCCTGCGCCGAGATCACCGCTCGCTCCCCTTGCCGTGCGAAAGCACGCCCGCGGGTCACGATCGGCAATTTCTGCTCGAAATTCTCTCCGCGAGAGCCGCGCGCCTGCACCTGTGTTTCTCGCCGCGCCTTGTCTTACGAAATTTCCCCTCGCCGCGCCTTGTTTTCTTGTGTTGAGGGGATCGTCCTGATGTCATTTCTTTTGTCCATAAAAAAGACCGCGATGCGGTCTTTTTTTGTGCATTTTGATAGTTTCGCGGGGGCGCATTTGGCGAAGTGACGAAAAGGAGGAACGCGCCTTGACACGGAGCTTTTGTATTTGTTATAATTAAAACAGTCATTATTCCTCCGCGAAAAACGAGCGCAAGCTCGTGGTAAGGCCGCCCTTCGGGCGGTCGGAAAGGTAGCTATGAAAAAGAGAATTCCCGTAGTTTTACTCTCGCTTCTTCTTGTGGTGTCCTTCCTTCTGTCGTCCTGCACTCTTTTGGGCGACACGGGAAACGGCGACACGACGGCGCCGCCGCCCGAGGCACCCACGGTGGTGTCCTGCGAAAAGGTGGGCACCGACGGTCTTGTTGACACCTGGCGCATCACTTTCTCGGACGATTCGACCGCCGAGTTCACGGTGACCAACGGCGCGGCGGGTGCCCAGGGCACGCCCGGTGCCACGGGTGCCACGGGCCATTCCCCCACCGTCACCTCGTGCGAAAAGATCTCGACGACGGCCGAGGGTGACGTGTACCGCATCACGTTTTCCGATAACGTCACGGCCGACTTCACGGTGAGACGCGGCCAGGACGGCACGCCCCCCACCGTCACCGCCTGCCAGCGCGTGACGGGCACCGAGACCGAGGACGTCTACCGCATCTTCTTCTCGGACGGCAAGAGCGCCGACTTCAAGGTGCAAAAGGGCAAGGACGGCAAGGCCCCCGTCTTCAAGCAGGAGAACGGCGAGCTGTTTGTGTCCTACGACAACAGCGCCTGGACCTCGCTTGGCAGCGTGCGCGGTGAGGCGGGCACCTCGGTGACCGTCAAGTCCTGCGAGAGGATCTCCACCAGCGGCCTTGTCGACACCTGGCGCATCACCTTCTCGGACGGCTCGGCCGCCGAGTTCACGGTGACCAACGGCGCCGATGCGGGCGGCTCGGCCGATCCCGCCGAAAAGAGCCGCATCGAGCTGCTTGTCGGTGAGCTTGTCAAGACCGTCCCCGTTCTGACGGGCACGGTGAGCGACGGCGGCGACTCCACCGCTTCCGTCCAGGCGCACCACGCTACGATCATCACGGGCTGGGCAGGCCCCATGACCAAGGAGTTCATGTTTGGTGACAGCGATAAGGTCCTCTCGATCGACCTCAATCAGTTTGGCTTTTTCACGAAAGAGACGGGCTATACCCCCTCGGTGGGGGCCACCGTTACCCTTGAGATCCAGATCCGCAAGCCGGGCACGGAGGATCCCACGTCGACCTACACCTCCACCCTTTACAAGTCCTACACCGCCACCGTCCTTACGAACGGCACCGACGATTACACGGTGAACGTTGAGATCCCGAAGAGCGACCTTGCCGACTTTGAGGACGATGAGGTCTTCATCTTCGGCTTGAACGTCATCGGCTCGGACGGCGTGCGCCTTTCGCCCTCGGAAAACGCGAGCTACTGCATTACCCCCACCCTCATGGATGGCAGCAGCCAGTACCGGTACACGGGCTACTACACGAAGGACACCGCGGGCGCCGGCCTTTCGGACTCCTCGCGCCTTTTCGCGCCGGATATGTCCTTCCTCCACGGCTACGAGACCCGTGTGACCCTGCCTCCCGCCACCGCACCGAGCGTTGTCTCCTGCGATAAGGTGGCAACCGTGGGCATGCAGGACACCTGGCGCATCACCTTCTCGGACGGCTCCACGGCCGACTTCACCGTGACGAACGGTGCGGGCGGCGGCGGCGCGGAATGGGAGAGCATCGTCAACCGTGTCAACCTCCTCGCCGAGGCCCTTGTGAAGAAGGAGATCGTCGGTAATTCCTCGGTGACCGACGGCGGCAAGACCACGATCCCTCAGGATAAGACCAACACCCTCATCAAGGGCTGGGGCGGCCCGATGACCAAGGAGATCATGTTCGGCACGGCCGACAAGCTCATCGGTCTCAAGCTCAACCGGTTTGCCTTCTTTACTCAGCCCGGGGGCGCGATCCCCTCGATCGGTGAGGAGATCACCCTCGAGATCGAGATCCGCAAGGTCACGGCCCCCAACACCTCCACCCTCTTTAAGAAGTACACCGCCACCCTCGTGACGAACGGCCGTGACGACTACCTGGTGGAGGTCGAGATCCCCGCCTCGGATTTCGCGACCTTTGCCGAGGACCAGATCTTCATTCTCGGCTTAAACCCGGTGAGCGACAGCTTTGTCCGTCTCTCGCCCTCCTACAGCGATGCCTACGCCATTGAGGAGACGACCTACGACGTTGGCAACGGCGCGCGCCCCTCCTACTGCATCTACTACACGGCCAACGTCAACCCGTCCGCCTCCACCGTGGGTGTCTATCCCGACATCACCTTTGTGACGGGCTACCGTGACGTGGTCAACGTCCCGACGGGCGGTACCACCACCCCCGAGGAGGAAGAGGATATGGATCTTTTGAAGCTCCCCGAGCAGTACGACCTTGTGGTCGGCGATACCTTTGAGCTGTTCTACAAGGGCATCACCTACTGCCTTGACAGCGACGTCTTTGCCTACGAGCTGAAGTACACCGACAGCGTGAACCGCGGCTCGAACTACAGCCGCAAGTACATCTGGAAGCCCACCGCGGCCGACGTCGGTAAGCATACGCTGACGATCGCCGTGCGTGACAACCTCGGCGCGATCCTCGACGAGGACGAGGTCACGATCAACGTGGTGCCGAAGCCCACGTCGCCCGATAAGGAGAAGAACGTCCTCATCGTCGGTGACTCGCTGACGAGCGGCGGTCTCTGGGTGAACGAGCTTTACCGCCGCCTTTGCGGCACGGGCGGCTCGCCCGCCGGCCACGGCCTTACGAACATCAACTTCCTCGGCACCCGTGTGGTCGCGGACACCGACGGCAAGGTGCGCTACGAGGGCTTCGGCGGTTGGGGCTTCAAGTCCTACACCACCGCCTACACGGGCAGAGAATACTTCCGCTACGTGACGATCAATGCCGATGTGGTCGATTACACCAAGCTCGTCCAGCACTCCTTCTATAAGGACGGCCAGAATCAGCTCTGGAAGCTCGAGACCATCGAGCCAACGCGCCTCAAGCTGATCCACGTCGACCAAAACGGCTATACCAGCGAGAGTCTCAAGCCGCTGGCCTCGTCCGGCACGCTCACCCTTTACAGCGGCGACTCGACGGTGACCTCGATCCCCTACACGGGCGCCACAGCCGCCGAGGGCAACCCCTTCTGGAATACGGAAAAGGGGAAGGTCGACTTCACCTCCTACGCCAAGGCGCAGGGCGTGGACGTCGATAACGGCGAGGGCATCGATGAGTTCATCATCTTCGTCGGCTGGAACCACACGGGCTCGACTCCCGGCCAGCTCAAGACGATGGCTAAGGAGCTGATCGACCTGATGCACGCCGAGTTCCCCGAGTGCCACGTGACGCTCGTGACGCTCCAGCTCCCCTCGCGTGACGGCTTCGGTAGTTCCTACGGCATCGAGTGGAACTACTACGAGAAGATGGGCGTTGTCTACGACTTTGCCGACGTCTATGAGGAGATCGCGGCGGACGCCAAGTATTCCTCCTTCGTCTCGGTCGTCAGCACGGCGGGGCAGTTTGACGCCAAGTACAACTACCCGACGTATCAGGACAGCGGCAACACCCGTTACCCGCTTCCGAACACCGCACAGTCGAACGGCGTTCACCCGAACGATGCGGGCCGCTACCAGATCGCGGACGCGGTGTACCGGCATATTTGCACGCGCCTCCAGTAATTCGCCGCGCGTTTGAAAATCGTGCATCTCTGCGTTGCTCCTCGAAAGCGGCTTGACGTACGTTTAGTACGCCTGCGCCTTGCTTTCGGCGGTGCGCCTTGACCTGCACGATTTTCCCACCGCGCTTGTGAAAATTATGTCATACGTCGTTGCTCCTCGAAAGCGGCTCGGCCTCCCCGCGGATATGGTCAAAATGGGCGCGCGTTGTCACTTGCTTCATTTTTCCCTATCCTTGGGGTATCGCTTCACCAAAACGCCACGCCGTGGCGTTTTGGCTTGCTCACGTACGTTTAGTACGCCTGCGCCTTGCTTTCGGCGGTGCGCCTTGACCTGCACGATTTTCCCACCGCGCGGTCCTCGGCGCCTGCTCGGTCCTGCCGCATAGTCGCGCGGCGAGGACTTCGCTTCAAGAAAAAGCCACACGGTGGCTTTTTCTTTTTGTTGATCCACCGCCCTTGGCGCTTCTTTATAATTTTTCTTCATTTTTTTATAAAAACCCCTTGACTTTACCACTTTAGCGTGATAAAATATCGGGGTGATTACAACAAGGGAGGAATTCCTGATGGAAACTTTGCATACACCCGCGGCCGATCGCCTGTTCTCTGCGATCCTGCGCCTTTCGACGGTGGAGGAGTGCTACGCGCTTTTTGAGGATCTTTGCACCATTCGCGAGATCCGCGATCTTTCGCAGCGGTACGAGGTGGCCGCGATGCTTGGGGAGGGGAAGTCCTACCAGGAGATCGCGGGCAAGACGGGGGCCTCAACGGCCACGATCTGCCGCGTCAACAAATGTCTGGTATACGGCACGGGCGGCTACCGCGCGGCGCTGGCGGAGGAGAAGAAATGAAGCTTTCGGATACCGTTCTCCGCTACGAGGAGCGGGTGGCGCTGGCCCTGCGTGAGCTGTACGGCAAAAACGGCTACGCCCCCTTCCGTATGAGCCGCTTTGAGGAATACGATCTTTACGTTCGCAACAAGTCCTTCCTGGTGTCGGACAGCGTCATCACCTTCACCGATACCGACGGCAAGCTCATGGCCTTAAAGCCCGACGTTACGCTTTCGATCGTCAAAAACTGCCGCCCCGCGAAGGGCGCGCAGGAGAAGGTCTACTACAACGAGAACGTCTTCCGTCTCTCGCGCGGCACGCACGCCTTCCGCGAGATCGGGCAGACGGGCCTCGAGTGCATCGGTGACCTCGATACCGTCGCGCTTTCCGAGGTCGTCCGCCTCGCCGCCGAGAGTCTTGCGCTCATCGACGAAAATTACGTCCTCGACCTTTCGCACCTTGGCGTGGTCTCGGCCGCGATCGATGCGCTGGGCGTGGACGAGGCCTGCCGCGACGGGCTTCTCTCCGCCCTCGCGGGGAAGAACCCTCACGGCGTCCGTGCCCTGCTCACAGAGGCGGGGGTGGCGCCCGAGGCGGGCGAGCCGCTTCTCTCGCTCCTTTCTGCCGAGGGGGAGCCCTCGTCCGTTCTTTCGCGCCTTTTCCCCGTGTTTTCCGACAATGCCGCCGCCACCGCCGCGCTCTCGGAGCTTGCGGCCGTGCTGGAGGGGCTGGGGGACGGGGTGCGCGCGCGTCTCGATTTCTCGGTCGTCCACGATATGCATTATTACAGCGGCATCGTGTTCCGCGGCTTCGTGCCCGGCGTTTCGGCGGGGATCCTGGCGGGCGGACAGTACGACCGTCTCGTCAAAAAGCTCGGCCGTGCCTCGGGCGCTGTCGGCTTTGCCGTCTACCTTGATCTTCTCGAGGAGCGCACGCCTCGCCGCGAGACCCATGACTGCGACGTCTTTCTCCTTTACGGGGAGGACGATGCCCCCGCGGTGGTGCTGGCCGCCGCCCGTGCCCTCGGCCGTGACGGCGCGCGCGTCCGTACGGGACGTGTGCTTCCCGAGGGGCTGCGCTGTGGGCGCATCACCCGTGTAAAGGAGGTCGAGGCCTGATGGAGATCTTGAACGTGGCCCTGCCGAAGGGCCGACTTGGCGAGCGCGTCCTCTCGCTTTTTGAGGAGGCGGGCTTTCCCTGCCCCGCGATCCACGAGCCCGGCCGCCGTCTCGTGTTTGAAAACCCCGAGGTCGGCGTGCGCTACTTCTGGGTAAAGCCCTCGGACGTCGCGATCTACGTGGAGCGCGGTGCTGCCGACATCGGCGTGGCGGGGCGTGACATTCTTCTCGAGTATAAGCCCGACGTGTACGAGCTTTTCGACCTCGGCATCGGCAAATGCCGTATGGCTGTGGCCGCCCCCGTCGGCTTCCGCGATAACCGTGACCGTACCCTGCGCGTTGCCACCAAGTTCGGGAGCATCGCCAAGGCGTACTACGCAACGCTCGGGCGCGAGGTCGATCTCATTCACCTCAACGGCTCGATCGAGCTGGCGCCCATTCTCGGGCTCTCCGACGTCATCGTGGACATTGTGGAGACGGGCTCGACGCTCCGCGAAAACAACCTCGAGGTGGTCGAGGAGATCGTTCCGATCTCGGCGCGCCTCATTGCCAACAAGGCGGCCACCAAGTTCAAGGGCGAGGCGATCGGCCGCATTCTCACCGCCCTTACCGAGAAAGAAGGACAAAAATGATCCGTATATTGAATTCTGCCGATACGCCGAAGGAGGAGATCCTTGCGCGTACGCTTCCCACCGCCCGCGTTGAGGCCGCCGTCTCGGACATCATTGCCGAGGTGCGCCGTGACGGGGACGCCGCGCTCTACCGCTTCTCGGAGCGCTTTGACAAGGCCAAGCTCACCTCGCTCTTCGTCACCCCCGAGGAGATCGCCGAGGCGCGCGCCGCCGTTTCGCCCGAGCTTTTGCGCGTCCTTGAGCGCGCGGCCGAGAATATCCGCCGCTTTCACGAGCAGCAGAAGCGCACGGGCTTTATCCTGGCCGAGGAGGAGGGCGTGGTGCTCGGCCAGCGCGTGATCCCCGTCGACCGTGCGGGGCTCTACGTGCCCGGCGGCACCGCCGCCTACCCCTCGACCGTCCTTATGGACGCGATCCCCGCCCGCGTGGCGGGTGTCCGTGAGATCGTGATGGTCACCCCCCCGAATGCCGAGGGTAAGGTCGCTCCCGCGATCCTTGCCGCCGCCTCGGTGGCGGGCATCGACCGCATCTTCAAGCTGGGCGGCGCGCAGGCCATTGCCGCCCTGGCCTACGGTACCGAGAGCGTGCCGCGCGTCGATAAGATCGTCGGCCCCGGGAACGCCTACGTCGCCGAGGCCAAAAAGCAGGTCTTCGGTGCCGTGTCGATCGATATGATCGCGGGGCCCAGCGAGATCCTCATCGTGGCGGACGGGAAGTCGAACCCCCGTGTCCTCGCCGCCGATCTTCTCTCGCAGGCCGAGCACGACCGTGAGGCCAGCGCCGTGCTTCTTGTCGATGACGCCGCCCTCGCCGCCGCCGTTGCCGAGGAGCTTGAGCGCCGGATCCCCACGCTTTCGCGTGCCGACATCGCCCGCACCTCGATCGACAAGAACGGCAAGATCATCGTGGTCCCCTCGATCGAGGCGGCCATCGACCTCTCGAACGAGCTGGCGCCCGAGCATCTTGAGCTTTGTGTCGACGCGCCCTTCGATTACCTGCCCCTCGTCCGTCACGCGGGCTCGGTCTTCCTCGGCCGCCATACGCCCGAGGCGCTCGGCGATTACCTCGCCGGCCCCAACCACACCCTGCCGACGGGCGGCACCGCGCGCTTCTCGAGCCCCCTCTCGGTCGATGACTTCGTGAAGAAGATGCAGTACTCCTACTACACGCAGGAGGCGCTTTCCCGCGTTGCCGAGGACGTGGCGCTCTTTGCCACCGCCGAGGGACTGACCGCCCACGCCGCATCGGCCACCGTCCGCGGAAAGGAGGGCGTATGAGCCGCTATCTCTCCCCCCGTCTTTCCTCGCTCGTGCCCTACACCCCGGGAGAGCAGCCGCGCGAGCGCCGCTATATCAAGCTGAACACCAACGAGAGCCCCTTTCCCCCTCGCCCCGCGCCCTTTCGGAGGCCCGTCTTGCGGCCGAGCGCTGTGCGCTCTATCCCGATCCCACCATGAAGGCGCTTCGCGAGGCGATCGCGGGGACGCTGGGCGTGGCACCCGAGTGCGTCCTGCCCACCAACGGCTCGGACGAGATCCTTTCGTACGCCTTCTGTGCCTTCTGCGATGCCGCCACCCCGGCGGTGTTCCCCGACATCACCTACGGCTTCTATTCGGTCTTTGCTACCCTCTACGGCGTGCCCTACCGCCAAGTGCCGCTCCGTGAGGACTTCACGGTCGATCCCGCCGACTACGCCGCGGCGGGCGGCACCGTCTTTATCGCCAACCCGAACGCCCCGACGGGCCTTGCGCTCCCTCTCTCGGCCATTGAGGCGATCGTCGCCGCCAACCCCCAAAACGTCGTGGTGGTCGACGAGGCGTACGTCGATTTCGGTGCCGAGAGTGCCGTCGCTCTGACGAAAAAATACGACAACCTGCTCGTCACGCAGACCTTCTCCAAGTCGCGCTCGATGGCGGGGGCC
Organism: Clostridia bacterium; assembly: GCA_017500625.1. The sequence goes on from JAFVYX010000195.1 coordinate 11,391, forward strand.
CGTCTCGGCTTCGGCATCGGCTCGCCCGCCCTCATTCGTGACCTTGACACCGTCAAGTATTCGCAAAACCCCTACAACGTGAACGCGATGAGCGCCGCGATGGGCATCGGCGCCCTTTCCGATGCCGACACCTTCCGCCAAAACTGCGAGAGCATCAAGGAAAACCGCGCGTATACCGAGGCGGCCCTCGGGGAGCTTGGCTTCCTTGTCCTGCCCTCGCTGACCAACTTCGTCTTTGCCCGCCACCCACGCCTTTCGGGGGAGGCGTTTTACACCGCTCTCCGTGAGCGCGGCATTCTTGTCCGTCACTTTACCGCCCCCCGCATCGCCGATTACAACCGCATCACGGTCGGCTCGCGCGAGGATATGGAGGCGCTGGTCGCCGCCGCAAGTGCCATTCTGGAGGAAACGAAATGAGAACAGCAAGCGTTGTCCGCAAGACCGCCGAGACCGACATCGCCCTCACCCTCTCGCTGGACGGCAAGGGCGTGGCCGACGTCAAAAGCGGCGTCGGATTTTTAGACCATATGCTCACTCTCCTTTGCCGTCAGGCGCGCTTTGACCTCACCCTCACCTGCCATGGTGACACCGAGGTGGACGACCACCACAGCGTGGAGGACATCGGCATCGCGCTCGGCAAGGCCCTCTCCGAGGCGCTCGGGGAAAAGCGCGGCATCACGCGCTACGGCTCGGCCGTTCTCCCGATGGACGAGACGCTCGTCCTCTGCGCCCTCGACCTTTCGGGGCGCTCTCAGCTCGAGTACACCCTGCCGTTTCCCACCGAAAAGATCGGCACGTTCGACACCGAATTGTGTAAAGAATTCTTTACCGCGCTTGCGAGAAATGCCGCTATGACGCTGCATATCCGTCTCCTGACGGGGGAAAACTCGCACCACATCGCCGAGGCGGCCTTCAAGGGCGTCGGCCGTGCGCTCCGCGCGGCGGTGGCGATCGACGCGGCCATCGGGAATGAGATCCCGTCGACAAAGGGGGCGCTCTCGTGATCGGTATCGTCGATTATGGGGTCGGCAATCTCTTTTCGCTCCGTTCGTCCTTTGCGGCGATCGGCGCGGAGGCGACCGTCAGCCGTGACGCGGGAGTGCTTTCGTCCTGCGACCGCCTGATCCTTCCCGGCGTCGGGGCCTTCCCCGATGCCGCCCGCCTCTTGCGTGAGAGCGGTATGGGGGAGCTTGTGCTTTCGGAGGCGGGGCGCGGCAAGCCGATCCTCGGCATCTGCCTCGGTATGCAGCTCCTCTTTGACCGCAGTCTCGAATACGGCGACCACGCGGGGCTCGGGCTCATTCCCGGCACCGTCCGCCCGATCGCCGAGGCGATCCCTGCGGGGCTCAAGATCCCGCACATCGGCTGGAACGCCTTGCATTTTGAGAGGAAGGATCCCCTTTTCCGCTACGTCCGCGAGGGCGATTTCGTCTATTTTGTTCATTCCTACCACGCGACCGACTGCGCCGAGGCCACCGTCGCCGTCACCGAGTATGGCGCGCCCCTTGTGGCGGCCGTTTCGCGCGGGAACGTGTGCGGCTGTCAGTTCCACCCCGAAAAGAGCGGCGCCGTGGGACTTTCGATCCTGCGCGCCTTTGCCGAGGGGGAGGTGGCCGTATGCTGATCCTGCCCGCCATTGACCTTTACGGCGGCCGCGCCGTCCGCCTTCTTCACGGCGATTACAGCAAAATGACGGTGTACAGCGAGGACCCCGTGGCCGTGGCCCGCGACTTCATCGCGGCGGGCGCCCGTGAGATCCACGTCGTCGATCTTGAGGGGGCGCGTGACGGCACCACCCCGAACCTTGACGTTGTCAGGCGCATCGCCGCGCTTGGCGCGTGCGTTGAGATCGGCGGCGGTATCCGCTCCGAGAGCGTGGCCGAGGCCTATCTTTCGGCGGGGGTCTCGCGCGTTATTCTCGGCACCGCCGCCGTTACCGATCCTACCTTCCTCGCCTCAGCGCTCCGCGCGTTCGGTGAGGCCGTGGCCGTTGGCGTCGATATCCGTGACGGGCGCGTGGCCATTCGCGGCTGGACCGAGGTCTCGGAGCTTTCGGCGCTCGACTTCTGCCGCCGCCTCGATGCGCTCGGCGTCGAGACGCTCATCTCGACCGACATCTCGCGTGACGGGGCGATGCGCGGCGCCAACCACGAGCTGTACCGCACGCTCTCCGACACCCTTTCCATGAAGATCATCGCCTCGGGCGGCGTTTCCTCGCTGGAGGACGTCCGCCGTCTCTCGGCGCTCGGCATCTACGGCGCGATCGTCGGCCGTGCGTACTACGAGGGGGCGATCGACCTGGCTTCTGCCATTCGGGAGGCATTATGATCACAAAACGCATCATTCCCTGCCTTGACGTGCGTGACGGGCGCGTGGTCAAGGGCGTGAACTTCGAGGGACTCTCGGACGTCTCCTCCCCCGTCGAGCTTGGCCGCTATTACAGCGACTCGGGGGCCGATGAGCTGGTCTTTTACGACATCACCGCCTCGCACGAGGGGCGCCGTCTCTTTACCGACATTCTCCGCGAGGTCGCGGCCACCATCTTCATTCCCCTGACGGTGGGCGGCGGCATCTCCACGCTCTCCGATTTTGAGCGCGTGCTGGCGGCGGGGGCCGATAAGGTCAGCGTCAACTCGGGCGCCATTCGCAGCCCCTCGCTCGTCGGGGAGGCCGCGCGGCGCTACGGCGACCAGTGCGTCGTGCTTTCGGTTGACGTCAAGCGCTGTGACGGCGTTTTCCGTGTGTTTGCCAAGGGCGGCCGTGAGAACACGGGGCTTGAGGCCATCGAGTGGATCCGCCGCGGTGTCGGCTCGGGCGCGGGCGAGGTCGTTGTCAACTCGATCGATACCGACGGGGTGCGCGGCGGCTTTGACTTTGAAATGCTCGCGGCGGTCTCGGACGCTGTGGACGTCCCCGTGATCGCCTCGGGCGGTGCGGGCGGCATTTCCGACTTTGTCACCCTCTTTAAGGCACTCCCCAAGGTGGACGCGGGGCTTGCCGCCTCGATCTTCCATTTCGGGGACGTGAGGATCCCCGACCTCAAGGCCGCGCTCCGTGCGGCCAACGTTGACGTGCGTATCTGAAAGGAAACCGTTATGCTGAACATTGACGAACTGAAATTTGATGAAAACGGCCTGATCCCCGCCATCGTGCAGAACGCCGAGACGGGCAAGGTCTTAACGCTTGCTTACATGAACCGCGAGAGTCTCGAGATCACGCTCTCCCGCCGCCTCACCTGCTTTTACAGCCGCAGTCGCCTGTGCCTTTGGCTGAAGGGCGAGACCAGCGGCAACTACCAGCACGTGGTCAGCATCACGGCCGACTGCGACCGCGATGCCCTCGTTGTGACGGTCCTGCCCGACGGCCCCGCCTGCCATACGGGCACCGAGTCCTGCTTTACCGCTCCCGTGCTTGACGACGAGGAGGGCAAGGCCCCCTTCTCGCTTGACGCCCTTTACCGCTTGATCGAGGGCCGCAAGACCGAGAAGAAGGAGGGCTCCTACACCACCTACCTCTTTGAAAAGGGCATTGACAAGATCCTCAAAAAGGTGGGCGAGGAGTCGACCGAGGTCATCATTGCGGGCAAGGCGAACGACAAAAGTGAGACGATCTACGAGGTGGCCGACCTTACCTACCACGTCCTTGTGATGATGGTCGAGATGGGCATCACGGTCGAGGATATCCACCGTGAGCTGGCGGGGCGCCACGTCATCGACAAAAAGGTCAAGCAGGAGAAGATGACGCCGTAAGGCGCCACGCGACCGATGCAACGCCTGCGTGCGCTCTTGCGCTATTTTTCGCCCGTCGAATGGGGGCTTTGGCTCCTCTCGCTGTCGGCGATCCTGACCTTTGATCTCCTCTTTGGCGGAGACGGCGCCTTCTCGCTCGTCGCCTCGCTCATCGGGGTGACGGCCCTCATCTTCTGCGCCAAGGGCAACCCCCTCGGCCAGGCGCTTTGCGTGGTGTTCGGCGTGCTTTATGCCGTCATCTCCTATTCCTTTGCCTATTACGGGGAGATGCTTACCTACGTCGGCATGACCGTGCCGATGGCGGTGCTTTCGCTCTGGGCGTGGCTCAGAAACCCGTACGGCGGCAAGCGGAGCGAGGTGCGCGTGGCAACGCTCACACGGCGGGACGCCGTCCTTGCCCCCACGCTCACCGCCCTTGTGACGGTCGTCTTTTATTTCGTCCTCGGTGCCTTTGGCACCGCCAATCTCCTTCCC
>JAFVYX010000019.1 GCA_017500625.1 Clostridia bacterium
CGCGCTCGGTGTCAAAGGCGGGGGTGAAGATCGGAATGAGAAGCATGTTCTGCCCGCTGTACACCGCCGCATCAAGGTAGGAGGCAAACACCTTGTAGAAATCCTTGGTGAAGAGCTTGACGCCGTGCTGGGTGATGAAGCTGTCGTAATGCATCCAGCAGGTCGAGATGCACCTCTGCTCGGGCAGGCGGTAGGGGAGCTTGCGGATCACAAACTCGCATTTGGCCACCACCTCGTCCTGGATCTTGGCGGTAACGCGCACCTTGTGATCGCCGACGGGGATCTTGTCGCTGTCACAGATCGTCAGGTGAAAGACCTGATTGAAGCCCGCCTGGCTCTGAATGCGGCGGACGTCCACGTCCTCAAGGACGTCGGGATAGAGGTGGTCCTCCCGCTTTAAGTAGAAGTCGTCGGCCCACGGCGTCACGTCGTAGATCGCGGGGACGTGCCCCACGCGGTGGACCTTGATGGCGCGCGCCACCGCCCCACCCCTGAAGGAGAGCGAGCCGTAAAGATACGCGCGGTCGGTCTGGTAGCAGATCGAGAGATGCGCCACGTCTCCCTCAAAAAGGAGGACGGGACAGTCGAGCGCGCGCGGCTCCCCCTTAATAAAGACCTTTTCGGTAGAGGGAACGGGAATTAACTGACTCATAGCGGCAGCTCCTTCTTGTTTTTGTAAAACAAACCTTACATTTTCTTCCAGGTGGACGGCGCAAAGAAGATCAGCATCGGCAGGACCTCCAAGCGCCCGACCAGCATCTCAAGCGAAAGCACGAGCTTCGAAAAGGCAGAGAAGCCCGCAAAGTTGCCCATCGGGCCAACGGCGCCAAGCCCCGGGCCGACGTTGCTAAGGCAGGCGAGAGACGCTGTGAGCGTGGTCTCCAGTGAGGCGCCGTCCACCGAGATGAGGAGCGCCCCCGCAAGGAAGGTCAGAACGTACAGGACGAGGTAATGGCTCGTGCTTCTCACCGTCTCCTCGGGCAGGGCCACGCCCTCAAGGCGCGTCACGTTCACCGAGCGCGGCCGCAGGATGTGGCGCAGCTCCCGCCCCGCGTTCTTCACAAGGATCGTCGCACGGGAGACCTTGATGCCGCCGGCGGTGGAGCCCGCCGAGGCACCGATGAGCATGAGGAGGAGCAAGACCATCTTGGAGAGCGTCGGCCAGGTGTTGAAGTCGGCCGTGGTAAAGCCCGTGGTGGAAATCACGCTCGCCACCTGGAAGAAGGCGGCGCGCAGCCCCTCGCCAAAGCTATGAAAGAGGCCTCGCGTGTTGAGCAGGATCACCCCCGTGGCAAGGAGCGTGACGATGGCGTAAATGCGCAGCTCCTCGTTTCGGAGAACATTCCCGACCTTCCCGATAAGAAGGAAAAAATAGAGGTTGAAGTTCACGCCGAAGAGGAACATAAAGATGGCAATGATCCATTCGGCGGCGGGGTTGGCGTAGCCAAGGATCGAGGTGTCCTTGACCGCAAAGCCGCCCGTGCCCGCGGTCGCAAAGGCCGTGACCAGGGCGTCGTAAACGGGAAAGCCGGCAATCACCAGAGAGAGGAATTCGGCCGCTGTCAGAGCCATGTAGAGGCCGTAAAGAATGAGCGCTGTCTTTCGGAGCTTCGGGACAAGCTTGCCTTTCGTGGGGCCGGGCACCTCGGCACGCAAAAGGTGCATCGAGCGGCTGTTGTCGGAGGGCAGAATGGCCAGCATGAACATCAGAACGCCCATGCCGCCCACCCAGTGGGTGAGACTGCGCCAAAGAAGGATCCCGCGCGGCAGGGACTCGACCGAGGTAAGGACCGTGGCGCCCGTGGTGGTAAAGCCCGAGACCGTCTCAAACACGGCGTCCACGTAGCTGGGGATCGCCCCGCTGAAAAGGAAGGGCAGCGCCCCCGTGAGCGAGAGCAGGATCCACGTCCCCGCCACGCACACAAAGCCCTCCCGCGCAAAAAAGCGCAGGTTCTTGCGCGGGCGCAGGAGAATGAGGGGGATCGCCACACCAAGGAGGATCGCCATGGTGTAAAGGAAGGGCAGCACCGACTCCCCGTAGATCGCCGCCGTCAGGAGCGGCAAAAGGAGCAGGGCGGCCTCGATCGACATAAGGACACCGAAAAGGTATCCGAGCATACGGTAATTCATTATTTCAGCACGTCTCCAATGCTATCCATGCGTTGGTCGCTCGTGGTGATGACCACCACGGTGTCCCCGCGGCGGATGCAGTCGGCACCCGTCGGGACCGTGACCTCGTTCTCGTGGACGATGCAGGCCACCAGCACGCCGTGGCGGAGCGCCACCTCGCGGAGCGGAACGTCGGTAAGCCCCTCGACCTCCTCCTTGACGATGAACTCTAAGGCCTCCACCGTGCCGTCCATCAGCTTGTGAAGGGTCTCGATGTCCGAGTCCTCCGCGTGGGCCAGAGCGCGCACGTAGCGCAGGATGGGGGCGGCGGTCGAGGACTTCGGTGAGACGATGCTCTCAAGCCCCGCACTCTTGAAAAAGTCGATGTAGGAGATGCGTGAGATCATGGTCACGATCTTCGGTACTCCCTGCGTCTTGGCGTAGAGCGAGACGATGGCGTTCTCCTCGTCCACGTCCGAGAGGGCCAAAAAGGCGTCGGCCCGCTCAAGCCCCTGCTCAAGGAGCGTTTCCTGCTTACTGCCGTCGTCACACACCACCGTGCAGCGGTAGGCCGAGGCCAGCTCGTGGCAGAGGTCCTTGTCCTTTTCAATGACCGTTGAGGCAATGCGGTTCTCGGCGAGAAGCCCCTCAAGGTAATAGGTCACGCGGCCGCCCCCCACGATCAGCACGTCCTTCACGGGGTTGCGATACAGCCCCACGGCCTTAAAGAAGCGCGTGATGTCATGCTCGGGCGCTGTCACGCAGATGAGGTCGCCCGCCTCCAGGCGGAAATCGCCCGAGGGGATATAGGTCGTGCCGTCACGCAGGACACCGCAAACGAGAAAGCCGATCTCCAGGCGCGCGCGCAGCTCGTTCAGCGTTACGCCCGAGAGGGGGGAGCCCTCGGTAACGACAAATTCGGCAAGCTCCACCCGTCCGCGGCAGAACAGATCGATCTTCGCAGCGGCGGGGAAGCGCAGCATACGGGAGATCTCCTTGGCAGCGGCCAGCTCGGGGTTGATCGTGAGTGAAAGACTCATCTCGCTCCGCAAAAGCTGTAAAAGCTCGGTGTATTCGGGGTTACGCACACGGGCGATCGTGTGGCGCGCCCCCAGCTTCCTTGCCGCGGTGCAGGCGAGAATGTTCAGCTCGTCCCCTGCGGTGACGGCAATGACAAGGTTGGCATGCTCGGCCCCTGCACGACGCAAAACGGCAATGTCGGCTCCGTTGCCGACCACGCCGAACACGTCGGAGGTGTTGGAAAGCTCGGAGAGCAGAGTGGCGTCGGTGTCGATAACGGTCAGGTCGTGCCCCTCTCCCGCCAGCTGCGTGCAGATCGCACTGCCGACCGTACCGGCTCCGATAACGATGATCTTCATTTTGCTCTCTCCTTTCTTATCGCACAGAAGTGAGAATTTCAAAATAGTTAAAGGTATTATAACACACGGTCTTTAAAAATGCAAGAGAAAAATGAGCGGCGTGGGTCAAGCACCGCACCGCCGCCATACCCTAATAGGGGAAATCCCCCGAAAGAAAGGAACATTCTATGGCTATCATTGAAAATCAGGCGTCGCTCACCTACCGCGGGACCGTGACGCTTTCCAATATCGTGCGGGGTGAGGTGACTTCCGCTCTCGCCGTCACCAAGACCGCCGTCCTTCCCACCTACGGCGCGGGCGACACCGTCACCTATATCGTTTCGCTCGTTAACACGGGAGACGTGCCCGTCACGGCCACCGTGACCGATAACCTCGGCGCGTACGCCTTCGGCACGGGCACCCTCACTCCCCTCGATTACGTGACGGGCTCGGTGCAGTATTACGTGAACGGCGTTCTGCAGGCACCGCCCACCGTTACCGCCACGGACGGCGTGAGCTTTGCGGGCATCTCCGTGCCCGTCGGCGGTAACGCCACGCTTGTGTACGCCGCCACCCTCAACGCGTACGCGCCTCTTGGCGACGGCGCCGCCGTCACGAACACCGTCACCGTGACGGGCGACGGTGTTTGCGAAACCGTTTTCGCTACCGCCACCGTAACCGCTGAGGTCGAGGCCGACCTCACGATCACCAAGGATATGGATCCTACGACCGTTGCCTGCGGCGATCCTGTCACCTACACGCTGACGCTCCGAAATTACGGCGCCGCCCCCGTGGTCATCGCCGATAACGCGACCGTGGCCGACGCTCTCACTCCCGCCCTCGCAGGGCTTCTCGTCACACTGGACGGCACCCCCCTTGTGGAAGGCACGGGCTACACCTACAACGAGACGACAGGGGAGTTCGCCACCCTCCCCGGTGCCCTCACCGTACCCGCCGCCACCTTCACGCAGGACCCCACGACGGGCGAGTTCACGGTGATCCCGGGGGTGACCGTCATCACCCTTTCCGGCACTCTCGCGGGATAAAACCGCGCATCTCTGCGTTGCTCCTCGAAAGCGGCTCGGCCTCCCCGCGGATATGGTCGAAATGTGCGCGCGTTGTCACTTGCTTCATTTTTCCCTATCCTTGGGGGACGAAGGTGAAAACGCGCTGGTAGCGCGGTTTCGTCCGAGGAGTCACGAAAATAGGGAGATGAAGGACGGGGCTATGCTCCTACGCGCATCGACCATATTTTCGGAAGGGCAAGATCGCTGCGCCAAAACGCCACACCGTGGCGTTTTGGCTTGCTCACGTACCCTTGTACGCCTTCGCCTTGCTTCCTTGCGGTGCGCCTTGATCTGCACGGTTTTATCTCCGCGAGAGCCGCGCGCCATCGCCTGCGCTTCTCGGTGCATTCCGAAACCGCCTAAAAAGAAAAAACGCCGCTTGCGGCGTTTTTTCTTTTCACTC
>JAFVYX010000196.1 GCA_017500625.1 Clostridia bacterium
CTGTAGTGTCTATTTTGTGAAGATTTGAAAAACAACGGGCGGTGATCACTCCCCCGCTTTCTTCCAGGGTGAGAACAAATCCATCGCCGAGATCGGTCTCGCCAAGCCCCACCGCCATCGGGGAACGCGACTCTTCCCTCTTTGGCAACGCACGGACAAAGGCGAAGTCCTCCCCCTCGCGCACCGCAAAAAGGCGGTTGGGAACGGCGTACGAGAAGTCGCCGCCACGGCGAAGAAGGCGTGAGAGCGCTGTTAAGTGCGTACACTCTATAGCTACCGACACGGCCTCGGGCTCGCGGGCGGCCTCGTAGAGCTTTCGAAGAACGCGGCGAAGGATCGCCTCGGGGAGTGCGGAAAGCGCCACGGCGTTGACAGTACCACCGTCCCCAAGAGAGGAGAGCGCGGCCTCGGCCTCACGATCAAGGTGAAGAACATCGGAAAAAAGCGCCTCGCTCATGCGGCGCGCCGCTGCCTCAGGGCTATTTGTGATGCGTTCAAGGCGTGGAAGGATCTCGTGACGGAGATAATTACGAGTGTAAGCCGTATCGGCGTTGGTGGCGTCCACGGCGTAAGGGATCTCGGCTGCGCAGAGCGCCTCACGGATTTCTTTACCGGTAAGGCAAAGAAGCGGTCGCACAAGCCCATCTCTTATAGGACGGATCCCCAGAAGCGCAGAGGCACCGCCACCGCGCAAAAAATGATGCAGGACGGTCTCGAGGTGATCGGTGGCGTTGTGTGCCGTAGCAATGACCGAAAGCTCGGTATAGCGAGACAGGCAATCGGAAAGGGCCGCATAGCGCAGGCGGCGAGCCGCCTCCTCGATTCCCTCACCCGTCCTTTCGACCTCAGCGCCGACGTCGATCCGCACCGCCTCAAAGGGCACGGAAAGGCAACGGCAGGCTTCGCGGCACAACGCTTCATCGGCATCACTCTCACTCCCTCGCAGGCAATGATTCACGTGCAAGGCACGGAGAGGAAAGCCGTGGCTTTCCGAAAGAGAGGCGAGAACGTGCAAAAGAAAAAGCGAATCGGCACCGCCGGAAAGGGCCAGAAGCGTTCCACGCAAGAGGTGAGGCAGGAGCCCCTCGTCGGCAACGTACGCCACCACGCGCTCCTCGGCACGGTGAAAGGCGTCTCTTTTATTGATCGGAGCCGTCATGCGGGAGGAGCATCTCCCATAGTTTTATCAATGGAATAGAAGCGGGTATAGGCCTTATCGAAGTGCATCGGCACGGTACCCACACCGCCGTGACGGTTCTTGGCGATGATGACCTCTATTTTGCTGGCATCGGTCTCGGCGACCTGGCCGTCCTTTTCCTCGGTGCCGTAATAGTCGTCACGGTAAAGGAAAAGAATGATGTCGGCGTCCTGCTCAATAGCACCGGAGTCACGCAGGTCACTGAGCATCGGGCGCTTGGAGCCGCGCCCCTTGGATTCGGGATTACGCGACAGTTGGGCGCAGCAAACGATCGGTACGCCAAGCTCCTTGGCCATAAGCTTCAGGTTTCTCGAAATATCCGAGACCTCCTGAACGCGGCTATCGGTGTTCTTGCCGCTCTGCATCAGCTGAAGGTAGTCAACGACCACAAGGCCGAGGTTCTTGACACGGCGCAGCTTGGCCTTCATGTCGGTAACGGTGATCTGCGTGGTATCGTCAAGGAGGATCTCGCAGGACGAAAGCTCTGCGGCGGCATCGGCAAGGCGCACCCAGTCGTCGGGCGAGAGATTGCCGCGGCGCAGCGTGGTGCTGTCAACACGCGCCTCGCTCGCCAGCATACGGTTCACGAGCTGCTCGGAGGACATCTCCAAGGAGAAGATGCACACCGTCTTCTTCGTCGCTTTTGCAACGCTCGTAGCGATGTTGACGGCAAAGCTCGTCTTACCCATACCGGGACGCGCGCCAACGATGATAAAGTCGCCGTAGCCCAGCTGGACCAGTACCTGGTCGATACCGGAGTAGCCCGTTTGGACACCGCGGACCTCGTTCGGATGCTCGGAAAGCTCGGTAAGGTCCTGATAGACCGTCTGCGCCACGTCGCGGATATGACGAAGCTCCTTGGAGCTGCGCTTCTCCGCGATCTCAAAAATGGTCTGCTCGGCGCTGTCGATGATCTGCTCCGCCGTTCCCTGCTCTCCGTAAGCCGTTTCCTCAATGCTGTCGCACGCCAGAATGAGACGGCGGAGCATGGCCTTGTCCTTGACGGCGCGCGCGTAATCGCGCACGTTGGCCGCCGTGGGAACGCTGAAGGACAGCGTCTTGATGTACTCAACACCGCCCGACTCGGAATACACGCCGTCCTGAACGAGCGTGTTGACAAGCGTCACCGTGTCGATGTTGCGGCTGGAAAGGAACATCGAGCGCATCGTGGCGTAGATTTTTTTATGCTCGTCGAGACTGAAGTCCTCGGAATCCAAAAGCCCCGCGATCTCCTCGAAGCTATCGGGGCGGATCAGAATACTGCCGAGAACGGCCTGCTCGGATTCGATCGATACGGGAAGGCGTCTCCCCAATTCTTCGTTCATACAGCTCTCCGTTTATTCGTGAACTACCACAGAAAATTTACCGATGATGTCGCTGTAAAGGCGCACCTCCACGGGGAAGATGCCAAAGGAGCGGATCTGCTCACTCATCGTGATCTTGCGCTTGTCTACCGTGATGCCAAAATCGCGGGCCAGCACCTCGGCCACGTCCTTGGCGGTGACGGCACCGTAGAGACGGCCGTCGGCGCCCGCGGAGGACTTGATCTTGACCGTAAGCGAAGCGAGACGCTCGGCAACGGCGGCCGCCGCCTTTCTCTCCTCGGCCACGCGGAAGGCCTCGGCCTCCTCCTTGGATTTCAGCTCACTCATAACCTTGGCATCGGCCACAGCCGCCAGCTTGCGCGGCAGAAGGAAGTTGCGGGCGTATC
>JAFVYX010000197.1 GCA_017500625.1 Clostridia bacterium
AGCCGCCGTTGTGGGCACCTCGATACGAAAGCCGCCGGGGACCACTGAGTAAGGTGCGCCAAGAGCCGCCACCGCCTCCGCTCCAACACCGTAAAGATACAGAAAATCCCCTGCATATTCATTCTTCAGCTCATGGGGGGTACCGTTCGCCACGATGCGGCCCGAATCCAGGATCACAACGTAATCGGCCTCGGCCGCCTCCTCCATATAGTGCGTGGTGAGAAAGACGGTCATATTCTCACTTTTGCGGAGAGAGGAAATGACGTTCCAAAGGAGCTTGCGCGTTTGGGGATCAAGGCCCGTGGTCGGCTCGTCAAGTATGAGGATCCGGGGACGGTGGATCAATGCACGGGCGATGTCGATCCTGCGCCGCTGTCCACCGGAAAGCTTCCCTACCGTACGCCCCAGAAGATCGTGAAGATCAAGGAGCTCACAAAGCTCCGAAAGACGCGCCTCAAAGCGGTCTCCGACGATCCCGTAAAGCGCTGCTCGGCTTTCAAGATTTTGGCGGACGGTCAGGGGCTTATCCAGCACAGAGCTTTGGTATACGACGCCAAAGCTTCGACGAGCGACATCGGGGTCCTCATCAAGATCGATGCCATCGATAAAGACCTTGCCTGCGTCCTTGGACAGCTGGCCGCAAAGAATGGATATGGTCGTACTCTTCCCCGCACCGTTTACACCGAGAAAAGCGAAAAACTCCCCGTGCCGAACACGGAAGGAAATATCCTGTACGGCCTTAACCTCCTTAAAGGACTTGCGGAGCCCTTGTATTTCGATCATATTGTGCAAAGCTGTTCTCTCCCTCTTTTGTTGATATCAAAATGATATCATATTTTGGAGTCTTTGTCAAGGGGGCGGGCCATATTTTTCAAAAAAAACGCAGAGTCCGTGCCTCTGCGTTTTTTCATTCGATGGTCAGCTCGCGCTTTTGGGGCTCCTGCGCCTTCTTTTTCGGCATAACGAGACGGAGTACGCCGTCCTCATAGGTGGCATGCAGACCGTCCGCGTCAACGCCGGAAAGATCAAAGGTGCGGGAAAAGATGCCGCAAACTCGCTCTGAGCGCAAATACTTCGCCTCTGTGCTCTCACCGTCCTTATGGCTTTTTCTTTCGGCGCGGACTGTAAGGTACTGCCCCTCGATATCCAAGTGGATATCCTTTTTTTCAAATCCGGGCAGATCGGCCTCCATGACGTAACGCTCGGTTTCCTCAAAGATATCCACGGAAAAGACGGGAAGCGCCTCTCTGCCGAAGAAACGGCGCTCAAGGTTTTCAAGCTCACGAAAGGGATCGTAGGAATCCACCGCACCGCGGCGGGTAAAGGGAGTCAGTGCAAACATAATGTTCCTCCTTAAGGCTACTGCCGTTATCATCGGCCGCAGCGGAGGTTCTTATACATTTTTTGCGGAAATTATCAGTTCTCCTTCGGAAACGTCAACCAAGACCGAGGTGTCGTTTCCGATCTCTCCCGCAATGATCTTGCGGGCCAACAGGTTTTCAACCCCCGATTGCAAAAAGCGCTTTAGGGGACGGGCGCCGTAGGCAGGATCGTAGGCCTTGTCGACGACGTGATCGCATGCAGTCTCGGAGAGACGGAGCGTGATGCGACGGTCCGAAAGGCGACGGGCGATATCGGCCGTCAGCAGCCCAATGATCGCACGGATATCCTCGCGAGTAAGCGGCCGATAGATGACGGTCTCATCAAGGCGATTGAGAAATTCAGGGCGGAAGGAGCGGCGGAGAAGCGCGCCGATGGCCGAGCGTACCTCCTCCGAGATCTCGCCCGTCTCCGCGATCCCCTCAAGAATGAGATCCGAGCCGAGGTTTGAGGTGAGTATCAACACCGTGTTTTTGAAATCCACCGTTCTTCCCTGCGAATCGGTAATGCGGCCGTCGTCCAGCACCTGCAGAAGAACGTTGAAAACGTCGGGATGCGCCTTTTCAATCTCGTCAAAGAGGACCACCGCATAGGGGTGGCGTCGGACGGCCTCGGTCAGCTGGCCGCCTTCGTCGTATCCGACGTATCCGGGAGGGGCACCGATGAGGCGGGACACCGAGTGCTTTTCCATATATTCCGACATATCGATCCGAATGAGATTGCGTTCATCGTCAAACAGCGTCTCGGCCAGCGCCTTAGCAAGCTCGGTCTTACCGACACCCGTGGGACCAAGGAACAGAAAGGAGCCGATCGGACGGCGCGGATCCTTGATGCCGGCACGAGAGCGAAGGATCGCCTCGCTGACCTTGGTAACGGCCTCGTCCTGTCCGATTACACGTCGATGCAGAAGCTCCTCCAGCTTCAAGAGCTTTTCGCGCTCCCCTTCAAGGAGACGCGCCACGGGGATCCCCGTCCAACGACCAACAATGCGGGCGATCTCCTCATCGGTGACGGCATCACGCAAGAGCGTGCGATGTGCGCCCCCCTCGGCCTCCTTGGCAAGAATATCGGAGCCATCCTCAAGGAGGCTGGAATGACTTATGACAATGTGGTGAAGACAACGGTGCTTCTTGCAGATATTGCTGATTTCAAGGCAGTCAATGAGGTG
>JAFVYX010000198.1 GCA_017500625.1 Clostridia bacterium
CGGGCTCTGACACCAAAACATGGTGTCATTCACTCCCCTCTCGCCGCTTCGCTACCCAGAGGGCGAGCCTTTGGAAATAGACTCTTCAAGTTCCGCGAACGTGACGGCTCCCGCAGGAAAAACACAAAAAGAAAAGCCATTGCAAAGCTGAGATCCCAGCTTTGCAATGGCTCCTTTTTTATTGATACTTTTTTATCTCGCCTTTACGGTTTCTCCGGCCTTTACGCAGATCTGGCGGCGGAAGTAATCCAAATACACGTCTATGGACGTGGGATTGTGGATTATGGTTCCGTCACAGGAGTAAACGAGGGAGTGGAAGGCGTTGACGTAATCGTAGATCTCGCCGTTGGTGGCGTGCCACACGTCGTCGCGGCCGACGAAGGCCTCACCGAAGGCCTCAAGAATGTGCCAATCGTTGTTGTTGGCGTACTCAAAGCTGTGTCCCCAAAGATAGAACAGACGGGGATGGCGCGCCCACATGTAGCCGGGCATCGGGCCGTTTAAGAAGCGGTCCACCAGGGTCATCAGCTCCTTGTCGCCGTGGTGGCAGGTGGCGGGCCAGGAGAGCCAGTTCTTGGGGATGTCAAAGCGGTGGGTGGAAACCACGCTGCGGGAGTAAACGATGCCGCAATGCTTCAGCATCTCCTCGATCTCCTTGGATTCCGCGCCGTTGGCGTAGGCCATGCCGCGCACGATCTTGCCGGTCATCTTCTCCAGATATTCCCGATTGAGCAGAATATCGCGGGTCGCCATGGCAATATCCACCTCGGTAAGGGAGAAATGCTCCATGCCGTGGACGGCAACCTCGTTGCCGCTATCCTGATAGAGGGCGAACAGCTCCTCGGCGGGGATGGTGTGATCGTTGCCCTGATTGATGGCGGAGTGGTTGATGTTAAAGGTGCCCTTCAGTCCGTATTTCTGCATGATCTCCACCACGCGGCGGTCGGCGTTGGCGCCGTCGTCGTAGCTGAGAGTCACAGCCTTATCCCGAAAACCGGGGAACCGCATAAATACTGCCATAGTGAATGCCTCCTGATATTGATAATTGTCCCACGCGGGGCTCTTCCTCCTCATTTTAGCACAGACCTGCGGAAAATACAAGCCCCATCTGCACCCGTAGGCAAAGAAGGACGGGGAAGGGGGTAAAGGTGACAAAGTCACTTGACACGGGGGAGGTTTCGTGCTAAAATGAAGATCCTGAGTCGTTAGCAGCCCCTTCCGACGAAGGACGAGATCCCAATCCTCTTTCGCTGATGCCGAAAATTCGTTTTGAGGCCAAAGCAGAATGGAGAAACGCAACTTCCCGTACCGTATGCACGTATATTTTGGGGCGATCCCTCGGCTGCTTCCGCGCTTTGGCGCAGAGGCGCGTGGGATGGCCCTTTTTTAGAAAGTCGAGGTGAACGAAAATGGAGCAACGCGTCGCGCTGATCGCCATCATTATAGAAAAGAAGGATCACGTAGGACGTCTGAACGATCTTCTGCACGAATACGGCGATTACGTGATCGGCCGCATGGGCCTCCCGTACCCAAAGCGTGGCATCCAGATCATTTCCGTGGCGGTGGACGCCCCCCGTGACGTCATCAACACCCTTTCCGGCAAGCTGGGACGGCTGGATGGCATCACCACCAAAACCGTTTATTCCGGACTCGTTTCCGACGACTGATACAATTTTCGGTGAATAAGGGGCAAATTTATATTACCGAGGTAACTGACATGAAAAAGATTCTTTCCCTTTGCCTGGCGGCCCTCCTGACC
>JAFVYX010000199.1 GCA_017500625.1 Clostridia bacterium
ATCGGCAAGGGCGACACCATCACCGTTGAGGACAACGGACGCGGCATTCCCACGGGTATCCATCCCAAGCAGGGCATTCCGACGCCCGAGGTGGTCTATACCATTCTCCACGCGGGTGGTAAGTTCGGCGGCGGCGGTTACAAGATCGCAGGCGGACTTCACGGCGTGGGCGCGTCGGTGGTAAACGCACTCTCCGAGTGGGTGGAGCTGGACGATTGCTACGAGGGAGAGCGCTTTACCGAGCGCTTTGAGCGCGGTATGGTGGCGCGTCGCGGCAAGGTGGAGCCTGCCTCGCCCGACCGTATGCACGGTGTGAAGGTCACCTTCAAGCCCGATCCTACCATTTTTGAGGAGACGGTATTTGATTACGAAATTTTGCTCACAAGACTGCGTGAGCAGGCCTTCCTCAACGCCGGCGTGCGCCTGGTGCTGCGCGACGAGCGTGACGGTGAGAACGTAAGAGAGGACGATCTGTGCTTTGAGGGCGGTATTCGCTCGTTTGTGGAGTTTCTTTGCCGGAGAGACAACAAAACGCCCATTCACAGTGACGTCATTTATATGAAGGGGCAGAAGGACAGCTCGGTGGCCGAGATCGCACTGCAGTACACCTCGGCGTACAGCGAGAACATCGTGACCTTTGCCAACAACATGAACACCATCGAGGGCGGTATGCACGAAACCGGCTTTAAGTCGGGCATCACCAAGGTCTTAAACGCCTACGCCAGAAAGATCGGAGCCTTGCGCGAAAAGGACGCCGCGCTTTCGGGCGAGGACGTGCGCGAGGGCATTTGTGCCATCGTCAGCGTAAAGCTGGAGAACGCGCAGTTTGAAAGCCAAACCAAGGCAAAGCTTGGTAACTCCGAGATCCGCACGCTTGTGGAAAACACGGTAAATCAGAAAATGGCCGAGTATTTGGAGGAAAATCCCGCGTCGGCCAAGATCATCGTGGAGCGCGCCATGGCGTCGGCCCGCGCGCGTGAGGCCGCAAGAAAGGCAAGAGAGGAGACCAGACGCAAGGGTCTTTTTGAGGGTGGCTCGGTGCTGCCCGGTAAGCTCAGAGACTGTAACGAGCGCAACGTGGAGCTGACAGAGCTGTATCTTGTAGAGGGAGACTCGGCAGGCGGCTCGGCCACACAGGGCAGAAATTCGCGCTTCCAGGCGATCCTGCCGCTTCGCGGTAAGGTCCTCAACGTCGAGAAGGCAAACACGGTCAACGTGGCGGGCAATCTCTCGCTTCAGCCCATCATTCAGTCGGTCGGCTGCGGCGTGGGTGAGAATTTCAACATGGAAAAGCTGCGCTATGGCAAGATCGTTATTATGGCGGATGCCGACGTCGACGGCTCGCATATCCGCATCCTGCTTCTCACCTTCTTCTTCCGCTTTATGAAGCCGCTGATCGAGGAGGGACATATCTATCTCGCACAGCCGCCTCTTTATAAGATCACTAAGAAAAACTCCAAGCAGCTCCATTACGCCTACTCGGATGACGAGCGTGACCGCATCGTGGAGGA
>JAFVYX010000200.1 GCA_017500625.1 Clostridia bacterium
CGTGACCCGAAGGCGTATCACGAATACGCCGAGGGGAGCGAGCGGTGATTTATGCCAAGCCCCGCCGCCGAGGGTCAGTTTTGGTTTTGGGCCTCGGGTGTCGGTTCTATGTCGCTCCCCTCGCCATCGGGATAGACCTCGGTGATCGTGACGTCGTCCACGTCGGGGCGCTGATAGACGCCCGTGGCGTTCTCGAGGTGGCAGAGGTGCATGATCTTGCGGTAGATCTCGCGGACCTCCTCGCTGCGCTCAAAGCCCGCGCGGAGAAGGGCGCCGTCCACAAGAGCGCGGTAATAGAGGAGCAGCCAGCGGCGGCTCTTTTGCACGTCGGCGGGGAGAAGGGCGTGGATCTCGGTGATCTCCTTTTCGATGAAGGGGATCTTTTCGGGATCGAGGATCTCGACGCGGTGGGTCACCTTGTCCCACTTGCGGGCCAGCGTGCTTTCCATGGCCTCCACGGCAAGGGCGGTGCGCTCAAGGAGCGCGCCCTCAAGGCGAAGCTCATAGGCAAGGTACTCGCGGAGCGTTTTGGCGGTCGGAGAGCCGTCACGGTGGGCACGGAGAACGAGGATCTTGTTGATGTCCTCGTAAAGGCCCTCGGAATACGGAATGATGCCCGAGAGCTTGTCGCCGTACTTCTCGTAGATCTCAAGGATCTTTGCGGGCATGGGATTGGCGCCGTAGCCGCCCCAGGGGCTGGCACGGAACATACTGATCTCGGGGAAGCCGATGATGGGACACCCCATATCGTGTGTGACGGCGTACTGCGCGTACTGCGGCTCGGAAACGAGGTAGGCAACGTCACGGAAGACGGGATCGTTGTGGATCGCCTCGGCAAGGCGCTCAAATTCCACCTTCTTGTCGGCAAGGAAGGTGCCGAACTGCCAGGCCGAGAGGATAATGCGCGCCGAGGGGAAGTATTCCTTGTAGAGGGGGATCAGCTCACGCACCACGCGCAGATAGCCGTTGCCGCCCCAAGGGGCGCAGGCGGAGCAGGAGCAGCCGCCCTCATCGTACGGGCCGATCGAGAGGAAGTCAAAATCAATGTCGCGGAATTCCTCGAGCATCGAGCGACGGTAATGCTTGATGAGGTCCATGCCGCCGGGCTTTGAGGGGCAGATCTCCACGTGGAAATGGTCGTTCAGGGGGTACACGTATCCGTCGTGGCCGCAGGTCCAATCGGCACGCAGGGCGCGCACGCTGTCACGGAAGGCCTCGTTTGAGAGCGTGGTGAGCCAGATCTGCATACCCATGCTCTTGGCGTGGGCATAGAGCTTTTTCTGGCGCGCGACCTTCTCGCGCGCCTCTCCCATATTGCGGAAGTGGTGCAGGTCGAGCCACATCTTCAGGGTGTTGACGCCCCAAAAGCCGAGGTCGTCGATGTACTCGTACAGCTCCTCAAGGGGGGCCTCGTCGGTGTAATTGCCGAAGTGGCTGGCAAAGTACATACCGCAGAGCGGCTTTTGCGAGGGGAAGCTGCCGCGCACCGCGGGGTTGCGAAGGAAGCGGCCCGCCGCCTCCATGAGCTGGCTGTGCGAGCCCGCCGCAATGCGGCCGTCCTCGACGACGCCCGTAAGCGCGTCAAGCGTGGGGTCGATCTCCAGGGTGACGTCGCAGGGGGTGCGCAGGCGCTTTTCAAACGCCGCGGCGATGTTTGCAAGAATGGCATCGTTTTTATCGTAGCGTACCATGGTTTTCTCCTTTTATGAAATGTTTTGTTTACTTTTTGAGCTTGGCGCGGCCTTCCTCGGGGGTGGCGTCAAGGCCCGTCTCCTGGTTGGGCTTCACGAAGTACACGCCCGCATCGTCGTCACCGTCAAGGTCGGGGCGCTGGGACTGACCGTTGGCCTCCAGGAGATGGCAGAGGACGGCCAGCTCGTTATAGATGGAAAGAACCTCGGCGTTGCGGACAAAGCCCGCGCGCTTGAGGGCGCCGTCCACGCGGGCGCGGAGAAGGAGAATGCGCCAGCGCGGGTTCTTCCTTGCCGCCTCGCTCATCGCGGCGTCCGCCTCGGTGATGGCGGCCTCGATCTCCTCCACCCTCTCGGGGTTGACGATGATGGCGGTGTGGGCGGCACGGTCAAAGACGCGCTCGTGCGTTTCCTCCATCGCCTCGACGGCCTTGGCCGTTTTTTCAAGAAGCTCGCCCGTAAGCCCCGTCTCGTAGGCGAGGTACTCGCGGATCGTATCGTGCGAGGTCTGCCCGTCACGGTAAGCGCGGAGAATGAGGATCTTGTTGAGGTCCTCGTAAAGCCCCTCGGAGTAGGGCACGCAGCCCGCAAGACGCTTGTCGGGGCCGTAGGTCTGCCAGAGGTTATCGAGCATCTTCGGCAGGGGGTTGGCGCCGTAGCCGCCCCAGGGCTTCATCTTGTACATGCTGATCTCGGGGAAGGTGAGCAGCGGGCGCCCCATATCGACGTCGGGACGGTAGGCGTAACGGGCGTACTGCGGCTCGGAGATGACGTAATCCACGTCGCGGAAGGCCTCGTCGGTCTTGAGGGCCTCGGCCAGAAGGTCGAACTCGATCGTCTTCTGGTTGTAGGTGCCGAACTGCCAGGCCGAGAGGATAAAGCGGACGTTCGGGAAGAACTCCTTGTAAATGGGGATCAGCTCACGCACGGTGCGCAAATGGCCGTTGCCGCCCCAGGGCGCGCAGGCCGTGCAGGTGCAGCCGCCCTCGTCGTAGCCGCCGATCGCCACGTAATCGGGCGCGGCGTCACGGATCGCCTCCAGCATCTCGCGGCGGTACTGCTTGATCAGCTCCATGCCGCCCTCCTTCGAGGGGCAGATCTCGAGGTGGAAGTGGTCGTTCAGGGGGTGAACGTAGCCATCGTGCCCCGGCGTCCAGTCGGCACGCAGGGCGGGCACGCTATCGTTCCACGCCTCGTTCGAGAGCGTGGTGAGAATGGTGAGAATGCCCATTTTGCGGGCAAACTTGAAGGCCTCGCGCAGGCGGTCGATCTTCACGCGCCCCTCCTCGGGGTTGCGGAAGAAGTGCATATCAAACCAGATGTTGATCGCGCTCATGCCCCAGAAGGCGAGGTCCACGATGTACTCGCAAAGCTCGTCCATCGGCGCCATGTCCATATAGTTATTGAAGTGGCTGGCGAAATAGATCGTGCAGAACTCCTTGACCGATTTATAGGTGCCCTCGGGGAGCGCGGGGTTGCGGAGCAGGCGGCCGAGAACGTCATAGAGCTGATCGTAGGACGAGGCCGAGGCAACGCCCCCCTCCCACTTGCCCGTCGCCTTACCGAGCGAGGGGTCGATCACCAGCGTGACGTCCATGGGGGCCTTCAGGCGCTTTTCAAACGCCGCGGCAATGTTGGCAAGGGTAAGATCGTTTTTATCGTAGCGGATCATCGTTTTCTCCTTGTGTTGTGTGGTTTTCTTTACATTTTTTGATTTTTCTCGGGTGTGTCTCACTTTTTGGCCGTCACACGCCCCTCCTCGGGGGTATCGTCGACCAGCTCATCGGCGTTCGGCTTCGGGGGGAAGATGAAGTCGCCGTCGTCGATATCGGGGCGCTGGGACTGTCCGTTGGCCTCGGTGAGGTAGGTCTTTTCGGCCAGCTCCTTGTAAAGGGCCTTCACCTCGGCGTTGCGGACGAAGCCCGCGCGCTTGAGGGCGCCGTCGATCCTTGCACGGAGATAGAGGAGCTGCCAGCGGATATTGGCTCTTCCCTCCTCGGTCAGGGCGGCGTCGGCCTCGGTGATGGCGGCCTCGATCTCCTCAATGCGGGCGGGATCGACCACGGTCACGGTGTGGGTCTCGCGGTCAAAGGTGCGGGCGTGCGTGTCCTCCATCGCCTCGACGGCCTTGGCCGTTTTTTCAAGAAGCTCGCCCGTAAGCCCCGTCTCGTAGGCGAGGTACTCACGGATCGTATCGTGCGACGCTTGCCCGTCACGGTAGGCGCGCAGGACGATGACCTTATTGAGGTCCTCGTAGATGCCTTCGGAATAGGGGAGCGTTCCCTCGAGCTTTTCCTTCGCGCCGTGCTTTTGCCACAGCGAATCAAACAGCTTCGGCAGGGGGTTGGCGCCGTAGCCGCCCCAGGGCTTCATCTTGTACATGCTGATCTCGGGGAAGGAGAGCAGCGGACGCCCCATCTCGACGTCGGGACGGTAGGCATAGCCCGCGTATTGCGGCTCGGAGAGAACGTAATCCACGTCGCAAAAATCGCCGTTCGGATCGTTCTTCAGGGCCTCGGCCAGCATATCGAACTCGACCGTCTGCTTGTTGTAGGTGCCGTACTGCCGGGCCGAGAGAATGAACCTCGCCTCGGGGAAATACTCCTTGCAAAGCGGGATCAGCTCACGCACCACGCGCAAATGGCCGTTGCCACCCCAGGGGGCGCACTCGTGGCAGGAGCAGCCGCCCTCGTCGTAGGCAAAGAACATCACGTAATCGGGGGGCGTATCGCGGAATTCCTCGAGCATCTCGCGGCGGTAATGCTTGATAAGATCCATGCCGCCGGGCTTTGAGGGACAGATCTCGAGGTGGAAATGGTCACCGAGGGGGTGCACGTAGCCGTCGTGCCCCGGGCGCCAGTCGGCACGCAGAGCGCGCACGCTCTCCGCGAAGGCCTCGTTCGAGAGCGTCATAAGAATGGTGGGAATGCCCATTTTGCGGGCGTGGCGGAAGATGGCCTTCAGGCGCTCGGTCTTCGGGCGGGCCTCCCCCATATTGCGGAAGTGGTGAAGATCGAGCCAAAGCTCCAGGGCGTTCATGCCCCAAAACGCCAGATCCTCCACGTACTCGCAGATCTCGTCGATGGGCGCCTCGTCCAGGTAATTGCGGAAATGCGTGGCAAAGTACATGCCGCAGATCTCCTTCGCCGACTTGTAGGTGCCCTCGGGGAGATCGGGGTGACGCAAAAGCCGCCCCAGCACGTCATACAGCTGCCCGCAGGAGCCCGCCGAGGCCACGCCCCCCTCCCATTTCCCCGTGAACTTGCCAAGGGCGGGGTCGAGGACAAGCGTCACGTCCATGGGCGCCTTCAGGCGCTTTTGGAAGGCGGCGGCGATGTTCGAAAGCGTTTGGTCTCCGATGTCATAGCGGATCATTGCCGTTTTTCTCCGTTTTCGTTTGATTTTCGTTTGGTTTTCGCTATATTTACCATACCTTAAATCGGGGGCTTTGGCAAGCCCTCCACGGCATTGTTCATAGTTTGTTAACAGTTGCCGAAAAGGAAAAAGGAAAAAGCCCCTAAAAGGGGGCTTTTTCGGTGTTCTGTGGGGCTTCGCGGAGAAACCGTGGATCACGCCCCGAAGGCGTATAGGAATACGTCAAGGGCACGGGAAACGCAATAGCAAAAGAAAAGGCCCGAGGGCCTTTTCTTTTGCGGTTTATGCCGAGATCCGCCGCCAAGAGCGCAGAATTCTGTGGAGAATTTTTCGTTCTCCGACCCGATGGCGTACAAGCGTACGTCGAGCGGTCGGAAACGGGGAATTATGCCCAAATTCGCCGCTCGAGAGCGCAGAATTCCGTGGAGAATTTGCCGATCGCGAGGCGCAGGCGTACGAACGTACGTCAAGTCGAGAGAGCGACAAATTATGCCGGAATTCGCCGCTCTCACTCCCACCAGTCGGAGTAATTGAGGTTGTAGGTCACGCCCATGCGCTCAAAGTCGATCGACTCGAGGAGCGCGTAGCCCTCCTCCGAGACGGCGGCCTCGATGTCGGCCTTGACCTCGGGCAGGAAATAGTACACGTAGTCGTCGATGCCGTCGATGACGGTGCGGTAATCGTAGCGGAAGAAGTTGTTCTCGATGAGGGTGGTATCGACGTAGCCGAGGTAGTTTGCCGCATCGTTCGTGACGATCTTGCCCTCGTCCGAGAGGTCGGTGTAGCGGCCGTTCTCCATCGTGGCGCGGCCACCGAGAAGGACGTTATCGCTGATGACGCACACGGCGGGCTGACGGCGGAAGCGCTCCATGGCCGCCATCTCCTCATAATAGAGGGTGATCTCGCCCTCCTCGGGCACGGTCACGGTGTGGGCCTCGACGGTCTTCAGGCCGTCGCCGTCAAGATAGGAATACTCGGGAATGAGAAGCTCCACGCCCGCAGGAACGGTGGCGGTGTAGGTCTTGCCCGTCAGGTACCAGGGCGCGTAGAAGAAGCGCACCTCGTAGTCGCAGGCGGGATCGGTGTGGGCATCGAGAAGCATCTTTGTGCCGTAGAGGTGGTTGATGAAGGTGGGGTCGCGCGTCTCCCACGCGTCGGTATCGCAGTCACGGAAGAAGCGGGTGTGCTCGTCGGTCTTGTTGCCGTCCCACCAGTGGCCCGCGAGCGACTGGCCGGCCGTCAGCTGCTTGCCGTCGGCCCCCGTAATGGGGTTGCCGTCCATATCGACAAAGGCGTAGCGGGCCGCGGCGCCGCCCGACGAATACTGGTTGCCGAAGTGGTAATAGAAGAGGGCCGACTGGTTGACGCAGTCGTTGGCGCCCGTGTAGACGACGCCGCCCTCGTCACCCGCGCTTGAGCCCGCACCCGCGACCTCGGCGGGGTTACGCAGGATCATCACGTTGCCAAAGCAGACGTTACCGATGCCCGTTGAGGAGTACCAGCCCTTGTTGCGGTTGGACTTCGAGCCGAGGGTGGAGATGACGTTGCCGTAGGCGTAGTTGCCGCTGCCCATACCGTCGTTATAGACGGCGTTGTGGGTGGCGTTGAACATATGGAAGAGGTTGTAGCGGACGTGGTTCGAGCGCGCGGAGAAGCCGTGGAGATAGACCATACCGCCGTCGACAACGTCGTCGCTGCCGCCCTCGTAGCGGTTGTATTCAATGAGGCATTCGGTCGCCGAGCCGAGGGTGGTGGTGGTGTTATGGAAGTAGTTGTGCGAGACGACCGTGCGGCAGCCCGAGATCGAGACCGCCGTCTGCACGGTGGGCCTGGCATCGTGGAAGACGCAGTTCTGCACCACGACGTTCGAGGGGATCATATCGTAGTAGGACGCCCCCAGTGAGAGGTTGACCATCGTGGCGTAGGCCGCCGAGAAATCCGAATAGATGACGGCGGTATTGCGCGAGGTGCCCGAGACGACGAGCGAGGAGCGGCGCGTGTTTCTCACCGTGACGTTCTGCACGACGAAGTTGTTGGCCGAGCCGATCGAGATGCCGTTGTTGTTCGAGCCGTCCACCGTGATGCCGTCCAGCACCACGTTCTCGGCACCGTTGAAGGCGAGAACGTTCGCGCTGCTCGTGGCCGAGACCGACATCGTGGAATCGGGCTCGTAGAAGCCGTCGCCGGGGTACATATAGAGGACCCCCGTCTTGCGGTCGAGGAACCATTCGCCGGGAGCGTCCAGCGCCTCAATGGCGTTGAAGAGGTAGAAGGTGTTGCGGCCCGCGGGCGAGTTTGTCGAGTGCTTCGCGCCGTAGGTGTTGTAGGTCTTGGACTTCAGGGCGTAGCCGCCGTCGTCCTTCAGGCGGCCAAGCAGCTTTTCGCCGGGGCGCGAGGGGTCGGTGTGCGACCAGGTCCCGCCGTTGAGGCCGCCCTCGGTATCGGTGAGGGCGAGGTTGTAGTAGCCGAACTCCCAGCCCTCAAAGGTCGAGCCGTAGAACCAGATGTCGCCCGTGTTCACCCAGGAGAGGATCTCCTCCCCAAGCTCGCCTGCGGGAATGCGGATCTCCCAGCCGATCGAGGTCTTGGGGTCGATGCCCGCCTTACCCGCGCGCTCCAGCCACTGGTGATAGAGGTTCGAGCCCGTGACAGCGGTGACGGTGCCCGTGTCATAGACCTGCGTGAAGTACAGAAGGTCCTTCGGCTCGTTGCTGTTGGGGTAACGGGCCACGGTGTACTGCTCACTGCCGACGTAGATGCGGGGTGCGCCGTTCGCTGTCGTAATCTCGGCGATATCGGAGAGCTTTAAGCCCTGCTTTTCGAGGGTAGTATAGACGATCTCCTCGCGGGCCTCCTCGGGAATGCGCTCCCAGACGTCGGCATTGCCGTTCTCGTCAAGGTACTCCCAAAGCGAAAGGTCGGTCGAAAGGCCGACGTTGGTCGTAAAGGTGACCTCCTCGTTCTCCCAGGTCTTGATGAACAGGGGGGATTGACGCATACCGCTGTGGTTGCCCGAGACGGTGATGGCGTTCTTCACCTCGTAGGTGCCGCCGCGCAGCCAGATCACGCCGCCGCGGCGCCCGTCCATATACTCGAGCGCGGCCTCAAGCGTCGGGAACGGGTCGTCCTGCGTGCCCTTGGCGCCGTCCCGCCCCGTGGGGGAGACGAACACCTGCGTGTTCTTCGAGGACGGATAGTCGTCGAGCGACACGCGCGAAAGCACCGTGACCTCCTCGGGCAGCTCGGCACGCGTCAGGTGGAAGCGCTCCAAGACGCTCTCGGTCGAATAGGTGAGGTCGAGCTTCCCTGCCAGCGAGGGAAGCGCCGAGGGAAGATTGAGCGAGACGAGGGGGGCCTCGTTGATCGTCCCCTCGGCCTTTTGCGAATAGTCGAGCGTGACCCTGTCGCGCTCGCCCGCAATGGCGGCGGTAAAGACGCGCACGGCCTCGTAAACGCCCGCCTGGCCGTCACCCGCGAGGTAGAGGCGGTCGCCGTCGCGGAGAATGGCGTAGCCGTCGGCGGGGGCGGTGGGCGACGTACGCACGTCGTCCGCGAATTTACCGACCACGATCTCATGGCCGCCCTCGGGGGCCTGGCGCGCGGTCACAACGTCCAAAACGGCACCCGTCTTTTCGGCAATGGCGTCACGGAGCGCCGTGGCCACCGACAGCGAGGCGTTGTCGCGAACGATGACGTAATCGTAGATCGAGGTCTCGCCGATCTTTGTGTCGGCATAGGGGTACTTGGAGAGCACAAGGCACTCCTTCAGGGGGCGGCGCACGCCCTCCTCGGTCACGTATTTTTCAAGGAAAAGGCCGATCGCCTTGATGACGGCCTCGTCGGTGCCGCCCGTGATGACCAGGCGGTCGTTCTCATACCACACGCCGTAATCGTTGCGGCCCATGCGGTTCTTGCGGCTCTCCTCGCGGTTGGTCTTACCGATGAGGATCTCGCGCGTGTCGGTCGGCACGCTCTCGCCCGTGAAGACAAAGTCCTCGCCGTAGTCGAGGCGAATGCCCGTTTTTTCCTCGATCGCCTCGATCATCTCGATGACGGCAACGAAGATCTCACCGTTAACGTCGGTCTCATAGACGATCTTGTACTCCGAGAGGTTTTTGAATTTCACGTCCTTCGAAAGGATCCCCTCGATGAGAGAGCAGGAGGTGAGACAGAGGGGAACGAGAAGACAAACGATCAGCAAAAGCGGCAGCAGTCGGGAGAGTTTCATACGGTACTCCTTTACAGTAGACTTGCCTTCATTATAGCACAACTTGCGCCGCGGCGCAAGACGGTTTCCAAAAAGTGCTGTGGGGTGGTGCCGAGATACCCCAAGGATAGGGAAAAATGAAGCAAGTGACAACGCGCGCCCATTTTGACCATATCCGCGGGGAGGAGCAACGACGTATGACACGATTTTCGCCCGTTAGCGCGATTTTCGCCCGTTAGAAAAAATGTCTTGCTTTTTTTTGTTGCTTGATATATAATCATATATTGGAAAATAACGCGCCCGCAAGGGCGAGGGAGGACTTTCATGTATAACAAGGTGCCTACAAACGTCAATTTTGTCGAGAGGGAGCGCGAGGTGCTCGCCTTCTGGCAGGAGAAGGACATCTTCAAGCGCAGCATCAAGGAGCGCGAGGGTGGCGAGAACTACACGTTCTACGACGGCCCCCCGACCGCCAACGGCAAGCCGCACATCGGCCACGTGCTGACGCGTGTCATCAAGGATATGATCCCGCGCTACCGCGCCATGAAGGGCGCGCACATTCTGCGTAAGGCGGGCTGGGATACCCACGGCCTCCCTGTGGAGCTGGAGGTCGAGAAGAAGCTCGGCCTTGACGGCAAGGAGCAGATCGAGCAGTACGGCATGGCCCCCTTCATCGACGAATGCAAGGAGAGCGTTTGGAAATACAAGGGCATGTGGGAGGAGTTCTCGGGCATTGTCGGCTTCTGGGCCGATATGGACGACCCCTACGTCACCTATCACGACGATTACATCGAGTCCGAGTGGTGGGCGCTCCGTCAGATCTTTGACCGCGGCCTGCTTTACAAGGGCTTCAAGTGCGTGCCCTACTGCCCGCGCTGCGGCACGCCCCTCTCGTCGCACGAGGTGGCGCAGGGCTATAAGACGGTCAAGGAGCGCTCGGCCGTCGTGCGCTTCCGCGCCAAGGACGAGGACGCCTACTTCCTTGCGTGGACGACAACGCCGTGGACCCTGCCCTCGAACACCGCGCTCTGCGTGAACCCCGCCGACACCTACTGCCGCGTCAAGGCGGCGGACGGCTGCACCTATTATATGGCAGAGCCCCTGCTTGACACCGTCCTCGGCCCGCTTGCCAAGGACGGCGCCCCCGCCTACGAGATCCTCGAGAAAATGACGGGTAAGGAGCTGGAGGGGCACGAATACGAGCCGCTTTACGAGTGCGCCGCCCTCCTTGCCGAAAAGCAGAAGAAGCGCGCCCACTTTGTGCTGTGCGACAGCTACGTTTCGATGTCCGACGGTACGGGCATCGTGCATATCGCCCCCGCATTCGGTGACGATGACTCCCGCATCGGCCGCAACTACGACCTGCCCTTCATTCAGATGGTCGATGCGCGCGGCGAGATGAAGGAGGGCGCCCCCGCGGCGGGTAAGTTCGTCAAGGACGCCGATCCCGTGGTGCTTACCGACCTTGACGGGCGCGGCCTTCTCTTCTCCGCGCCGAAATTCGAGCATGAATACCCCTTCTGCTGGCGCTGCAATACCCCCCTCATCTACTACGCGCAGGACACGTGGTTCATCAAGATGAGCGAGGTGCGTGACGAGCTGATCGCCAACAACAAGACGGTCAACTGGATCCCCGAGACGATCGGCGAGGGCCGCTTTGGCGACTGGCTGAAGAACGTGCAGGACTGGGGCCTCTCGCGCAACCGTTACTGGGGCACGCCGCTCAACATCTGGACGTGTGAGTGCGGCCACCTCCTCTCGGTCGGCTCGCGCGAGGAGCTGCGTAAGCTCGCGAAGAACTGCCCCGAGAACGTGGAGCTTCACCGCCCCTACATCGACGAGGTGGTCATCGACTGCCCGCACTGCCACCGCGAGATGCGCCGCACCCCCGAGGTCATCGACTGCTGGTTCGACTCGGGCGCGATGCCCTTTGCCCAGTGGCATTACCCCTTTGAAAACAAGGAGATCTTTGATAAGAACTTCCCCGCCGACTTCATCAGTGAGGCCATCGACCAAACGCGCGGCTGGTTCTATTCCTTGATGGCGATCTCCACCCTCATCTTCCACAAGGCCCCCTACAAGAACGTCATCGTTCTCGGCCACGTGCTCGACAAGGACGGACAGAAGATGTCGAAGTCCAAGGGCAACGCCGCCGACCCGATGGAGGAGCTTTCGAAGTACGGTGCCGACGCGATCCGCTGGTACTTCTACTCGAACAGCGCGCCGTGGCTCCCCAACAAGTACCACGAGGGCGCGGTGCTGGAGGGGCGCAATAAGATGATGGGCACGCTCTGGAACACCTACGCCTTCTTCGTGCTGTACGCGAACATCGACGGCTTTGATTCGACGAAGTACGACATCGCGGACTGCGCCCTTACGGTCATGGACCGCTGGATCCTCTCGCGCCTCTATTCGACGGTCGGTGAGGTCGACCGCCGCCTTGGGAATTACGAGATCCCCGAAACGGCGCGCGCTCTGCAGGAGCTTGTGAACGACCTCTCGAACTGGTACGTCCGCCGCGGCCGCGAGCGCTTCTGGGCCAAGGGCATGGAGGCCGACAAGATCGCCGCCTACAAGACGCTCCATACCTGCCTTGTCACGCTCTCAAAGCTCACGGCGCCGATGCTCCCCTTCCTCTCCGAGGACATCTACCGCAACCTCGTCACCACCGAGGACAAAACGGCGCCCGAGAGCGTCCACCTCTGCGACTTCCCCGAGGTTTTGACAAGTTTTGTTGACAAGGACCTCGAAAAGGCGATGGACGCGGTGCTTTCCGTGGTCACGCTGGGCCGCGCGGCGCGTGCCGCGGCGGGGGTAAAGAACCGCCAGCCCCTCGGCACGATGTTCGTGCAGGGCGTCACGATGCCCGAGGAATACCTTGACATCATTCGTGACGAGCTGAACGTCAAGGAGGTCTCCTTCACCGATTCGGTGCGCGATTTCACGACCTACACCTTCCGTCCTCAGCTCCGCACCGTCGGGCCGAAGTACGGCCGTCATCTCGGCTTCATCAAGTCGGCGCTTTCGGCGCTTGACGGCAACGCCGCCTACGACACCTTAAAGGCCGAGGGCGCCCTGACGCTCACGAACGCGGGCGAGGAGATCCGCCTCACCGAGGAGGACCTTCTCATCGATATGGTCAAGGCCGAGGGCTTTGAGTCGGTCGCCGACCGCGGCGTGACCGTGGTGCTGGATACCCGCCTTACCGACGCCCTCATCGAGGAGGGGTACGTGCGCGAGCTCATCAGCAAGATCCAGACGATGCGTAAGGAGAGCGGCTTCCTTGTGACCGACCACATCGCGCTCGGCGTTTCGGGCGATGAGACGGTGTGCGCGATCCTTAAGAAGAACGCCGCCGAGATCGCCGCCGCCACTCTTACCGATACCGTTCTCGACGCCGCCGAGGAGGGCGGCCGCGAGTGGAAGCTGGGCGATGCGACCGTCACCGTGTCGGTCCGCCGCCTGTGATACCCCCCATTAAGAAAGGAATACGAAAATGAACGAAGCCATTCTTGCTACCGTTGGCGGCCTTGCCGTCACCGAGGCGGATCTTGCCGCCATGATGCAGGCCCTCGGCCCGCGCGCCGAGCGCTACAACACCCCCGAGGGACGCCGCGCCCTCGTTGAGGAGCTTTGCTCGCAGAAGCTCTTTCTCCTCGATGCCCAGAAAAATCTCCTGGAGGCCGAGGCCGACTTCCAGGCGCAGCTGAAGCGCGCCAAGGAATCGCTGCTCACCGAGTACGCGATCCGCAAGGCGATCGCCAAGGCCGACGTCAAGGAGGAGGAGGTCCGCGCCTTCTACGACGAGAACACCGATAAATTCACGCAGGGTGAGACGGTCAACGCCTCGCACATCCTCGTCGAGACCGAGGAGGAGGCCGCGCGCATCGCCGCCGAGATCGCCTCGGGCGACAAGACCTTTGAAGAGGCCGCCACCGCGTACTCCTCCTGCCCCTCGAAGGAGGCGGGCGGCAACCTTGGCGAGTTTGGCCGCGGCCAGATGGTGCCCGAGTTTGAGGAGGCCGCCTTCTCGATGGAGGTCGGCACCGTGTCCGCCCCCGTCAAGACCCAGTTCGGCTATCACCTCATCCGCGTGAACGCGAAAAACGAGCCGAAGCCCGTCTCCTACAACGAGGCGCGCGAGTCGATCTATCAGAAGCTCATCGCCGACAAGCGGGAGGCCGCCTACCGCAGCCGCATCAACCAGCTGAAGATCCTCTTCCCCGTCGATATCCGTTAAGGTCATGAGGATCGGCGAATTTACCGACGTCTTCCCGCCCGAGCTGGACGGGGTGGGCACGGTCGTAAAGAATTACGTCACCGAGCTTTGCCGCACGGGGGACGAGGCCTATTACATCGCCCCCGAGAACGACGATCCCCTCGGAAAACGCCCCTTTCCCTGCCTCTTTTTCCGCGGCTTCCGCCTGCCTGGCGAGCCCTACCGCGTGGGCGTGCCCTCGCTGGACCGCCGCTTCCGCCGCGCCGTCGATGCCTTAGAGCTTGACGCCGTCCACGCCCATTCCCCCTTTGGGGCGGGGCGGGCGGCCCGCCGCGTGGCCAAAAAGCGCGGCCTTCCCCTCGTCGCCACCTTCCATTCGAAGTATTACGACGATTTTCTGGCCAAGACGCACTCAAAGCTCCTCGCCAAGCTTGGCACGCGCATCGTGGTGAAGTTCTACGAATCGTGCGACGAGGTGTGGGCGGTCAACGAGGCCACAAGCGAGGTCCTGCGCTCCTACGGCTATCGCGGCCCCCTGCGCGTGATGCCGAACGGCACCGACCCCTGGACCCCCGAGGGCACGGCCGACGAGCGTCTTCTTGAGATCTTCGGTCACAGCGAGGGGCCTCTCTTCCTCTTTGTCGGTCAGCACCACTGGAAGAAGAATATCCGCACAATCCTCGATGCCTTAGCCCTTTACGCCAAGGACGGGCGCCCCTTCCGCGCCGCCTTCGTGGGGCAGGGCCCCGACCGCGAGGCGATCGTTGCCCACGCCGAGGCGCTGGGGCTTACGGGCCGCGTGCGCTTTCTCGGTCATATGGCCGACCGCGAGTCTCTGCTGGAGATCTACGCCGCTGCCGACCTCTTCCTTTTCCCCTCGATCTACGATAACGCCCCGATGGTCGTCCGTGAGGCGGCCGTCGCCGGTACCCCCTCGGTGCTTGTGCGCGGCTCGTGTGCCGCCGAGGGCACCGTGGACGGCGACAACGCCTTCCACTGTGAGAACTCCCCCGAGTCCCTCTGTGAGGTGATGACGGCCGCCCTACCCCGCGCCCGTGAGGTGGGTGAGCGCGCCCGCGCCACCATTCCCACCCCCTGGAGCAGCATCATCGCCGACGCCCGCGCGCGCTATCTCTCGCTCGCCGAGGAGAAGGCGAAGAAGTAACCACAAAAAAAGCCGCCGAAAGGCGGCTTTTTTGATGTTATGCCCGCTTTCACGCGGTGTCGGTGGCTGTCGCCCCGAAGCCGCAGGGAAATACGGTGAGCGGAAGCGAGCTGCGGTTTATGCCAAGAGCCGCCGCTCAGAGGCGTTTCGGCTTGCCAGAGAACACCAGCGCCGCCAAATACCCGAACACGATCGCGGCGGCGGTACCGCCCGCGGCGGCACGAAGACCGCCCGTGAGGGCGCCGAGGAGCCCCTCGGTGGCCACGGCATCGCGAACGCCGACGGCTACGTTGCCGCCAAAGCCGATGAGGGGGACGGTGATGCCGCACCCCAGCACCTCGCGGAGCGGCTCGTAAAGGCCGACGGCACCGAGCCCCACGCCCACCGTGACGTACAGCACCAGTACCCGCGCGGGGGTCAGGCGCGTGAGATCAAGGAGAAGCTGTGCGATGACACAAAAGCCACCCCCTGCGAGAAATACCCACAAATAGGAAAGAAAACTTTGCATTTATATCTCCTTTTTGGCCTCAAGGCGGACAAGATGGGCCACGCCCGCAACGTCGCCGCCCTGCTGAAGCTCCGAGGGGTTCATCAAGGCCCCCGTGCCGACGGCGAGCATACGGGAAACCTCTCCCCGCGCAAGGCGGGGCAGAAAGACCGCCGCCAAAAGCGAGGCAATGCAGCCGCAGCCGCTGGCGCCGCCGTGGACGTCCTTTTTGCTGTCGTAGAAGAGGCAGCCGCCGTCCTCGTACACGCGATCGAGCGTGGGCAGGGGCTCCGAGAGCAGGGTGCGGAGCAGCACGCTTCCCTCGTGGCCGAGGTCACCCGTGAGAATGAGATCGAAGTCCTCGGGGCGCTCACCGCTCTCGCGGAAATAGGCAAGAAGCGTGTCGGCGGCCGCAGGGGCCATCGCCGCGCCCATATTGGCGGCGTCGGTGATGCCCGCATCGCAGATGCGCCCAGGGAGAAAGCCCGTGATCGCCACGCGCCCACGGCGGCCGAGGACCACAGCGCCCGCGGCGGTGGCCGTCCATTGGGCGGTGGGCGTGCGCTGGCCGCCGTACTCCAGCGGCGTGCGGAACTGCCGCTCGGCGGCGGCGTTATGCGACGAGGAAAGCGCGGCGGCCGAGTCGATCGACGGGGTGGCGGCGAGGGCCAGGGCGGCAAGACCCAGCCCCTCGACCATCGTGGAGCAGGCGCCGAACAGCCCGAGGAAGGGAGCGGGCACCCCCGTAAGCCCCTGCGAGGAGGCGGTGCATTGGTTCTGAAGATCGCCCGCAAGCAAAAGCCCCAGCTCCTCGGGGGCCAGCCCCGCCCGACCGAGCGCCGCCGAGAGCGCGATGCGCGCCATTTCGCCCTCGGCCTGCTCAAAGGAGGCCATACCGAAGCGGTCGTCCTCCGAGGAAAAATCAAAGCACTCGCCAAACGGGCCGCGGCGCTCCTCGTAGCCGCAGGCCGAGCCCGTCCCCCTCACGAACGCGGGGGAAAACGTGAGAAGGCGGCTCACAGCAGCCACCCGAGCGCCACAAGCAGCGTGCCGTAGACCGCGCCGCCGAGGATCGCATAAAGCAGCACAGGCCCCGCCACCGTGAAGATCTTGGCGCCCACGCCGAGAATGCACCCCTCGCTTTTGGCATCGAGCGCGGGCGAAACGACGGCGTTGGCAAAGCCCGTCACGGGAACGAGCGTGCCCGCCCCCGCCACACGGGCGAGAACATCGAAGACGCCGAGCCCCGAGGCGAGCGCCGAGAGAAAGATGAGCGTGACGGTCACAAGGGTGGCGGCGGTCGTCTCCTCGGCGCCGAGGGCGAGATAGGTGGTCTTCAGCGCCTCACCGAAAAGAGAGATGCCACCGCCGACAAGAAAGGCGGCAAGGCAGTTTCTTGCCACGGGTGAACGGGCGGCGCGCCTCTCGGCGAGGCGACGGTACTCTTGTCTGTTCATAAAAACGACTCCTTTTTCTTTTCTTTGAGTATGCCACGGCGGCCGCGCGATTATTCCTCTTGCATTTTTCTGAAAAAGCAGTATAATATAGATGTAGAAACCCGACATTCGAAAGGAGCTTTTTATGAAATCCAACGCCACCATTCGCGCCGAAGCGCGCGCCCGCCTCGGCGGTAACCTCTTTGGCGAGACCTGGCTGTACGCCCTCTGCCTTCTTCTCGGCAGCAGCATCGTGCTCAGCATCGCCTCGTCCTTCTTCATCGGCATCGTGCTGTACGGCCCTCTGGCCTTCTCGCTGGCTTACATCTTCCTCTCGCTTGTGCGCGGCAAGGATAAGATCGACTTTGCCGACGTCACGCAGGGCTTTATGAACGGCCAGTTTGTCCGCACGTTCCTTCTCTGGCTCCTCGAGGGCGTCTTCCTCTTCCTTTGGTCGATGCTTCTCGTCGTTCCCGGCATCATCAAGGCGTATTCCTATCGCCTTGCGATCTACATCGCCGCCGACCGCCCCGAGCTCTCGCCCACCGAGTGCATCACCGAGAGCCGCCGTATGATGGACGGCCACAAGTGGCAGGCCTTCTGCCTTGACGTCTCGATGTTCCTCTGGATGCTGGTCGGCTCCTGCGCCTGCGGCATCGGTACCCTCTGGGTAAGCCCCTACCAGTACGCCGCCAACGCCGCCTTCTACGAGGCCGTTAAGGGCACGCTTGAGCCCGCCGCCGTGGAGGCCGAGGCCGAATAAGCCGTCGACGGCGCAAAACCGTAACAAGGAAAGAGAACGCCGTGGCGTTCTCTTTCCTTTTTCTTTCTTGCCATCTCCTTGCAAAACGACTTG
This sequence comes from Clostridia bacterium, assembly GCA_017500625.1. The sequence continues at coordinate 17,437 of JAFVYX010000200.1, forward strand.
AAAAATTTGCGCATTTGGTATATACTGTATATAGAGCACACAGCGCACACGGCCTTATGGCCGCGCCGCCACCGAGAACCGAAGTGAGGACCACGAGATGAAATGCACGTATGAAAAAGGCACCGCCATAACCACCTCTCCGCTGCTTGGCAACGGGGACCTTTTCTGCGCTATGGACTTTGAGGGCGCGATCCTGCCGTCGCTCCCTATGCCCTCATACCTGCCCCAGGCGGGCCTTTACCGCCTCGGTGAGGGCGCGCCGCGCCTTCTTATGCATCTGCGCCCCCTGCTCCTGCATCGCGGGCGTCCTCTCGGCCGTCCCCTTTCCTTTAAGGCCGAGCTCTCAACGCACGAGGGCACGCTCACCTCGGTCGCGCATTACGCGCGCGGCGTGGCGGTGGAGACGCGGGCCACGGTGCTTTCCGACCGCCCGATCCTTATGATCACCAAAAAGCTTCTCACACGCGGTGAGATCACCCTCGGCTACGAGCTGACACTCCCGAAGGACACGCCCTACACGATCTCGGCCGATATGCCCTACCTTGTCGGTGAGCGCACGGACGAGGGAGGGCGCGAGGGGCTGTGCTTTTTCACCTCTCACCCCGTCCGCGCCGAAAAAACGCGTGAGGGCGGCCGCGTCATCGGCTCCTTCAAGCGCGGTGTCGCCGTCTCCTTTTTCCTCGGCCTTGCCGAGGGGGACGGTACCCACGAGGGCCTGCTTAATGCGCTTTCTCAAATGCGAGGTTATGTTTACAACACGGGGGAGGGGCGCCTCTTTTCGGTCAGCGCCTCGTCCTTTATGGGTGAGGACGACCGCCATCGCCTTGCCCCCGACGATAAGACGCTGACCCGCGTGAGTGATGCCTCTCTTTACCTTCTCCGCGTTCTCGGCGGTGGTGATGCCCTGCGCGCCGACCACGCCTTTGCCCCCCTGGGCACGGCACCCACCGTCTCTCTCCGCGTGCTGTCGGCTCTCCTCTCGCACGGCCGCTTTGCCGAGGCAAAGCGCGTGGCGACGTCGCTGGCCCGTCTTTTGCCAGCGGCCGAGGGGCGCTTTGGCGGTCTTGGTGCGCCCCGTGCGCGCTATCCCTATTACGCCGACGCCGAGGGGCGCGAGTGCCTGCCCGACGACGTGCGCCGCGGACGCGTGGAGCAAACGGCGGCGGCCGTCCTGGCCATGGACCGCTACGTCAGCTACACGGGCGACCGCGCCTTCCTTTCCGAGTACGGCTATCCCGTGATGAGGAGCGGCGCCGCCTATCTCCTTTCGGAGGCCGTGATGGAGGACCGCTTTGGTACGCGCGTCCGCTGTGCCGACCTACCCGAGTGCGGTGCGATCGCCCAGCGCCCCCTGCTCTCGACCGCCGCGGTGGCGGCGGCGCTTATCGCCTATGCCGACACCGCCGAGCGCCTCGGTGACGGGGACCGCACGGTGACCGCCTGCAAAAAAACGGCGGCAGCGCTCGTCGCCTCACTCCCGAGAGCGAAGGGTTTGTACGTGGCCGCCGAGGGCGAGATCTCACCCCTTGACGCGCCCCTCTACCTTCCCGACTATGCCGCCCCCCTCGCGGCCGAGCCGCGCCGTCAGGCCACGGTGCTTTCGGCCGTTAACCGCGATGGCGACGCGTCCCCCTACCGTCTGGCTCTTGTGGCCAACGCCTATGCCGACATTCACGCCGCCGCCCTGCCAACGCTCCACCGCCTTTGCGAGAGTGCCGACGTCTTCGGCTTTCTCCCTGCGGGCGAGGCCGAGGGCATGGGGGAGGTACCCGCCCTCTTCCTTTCGGCGCTGTGCCGCTCCTTCCTCGCCCATGAGGACGGCCGCCTGCACGTGGGCTTTGGGCTTGATGCCTTCCGCGTGACCGATGCGACTCTCCGCCTGCCCCTGCCGGGGGGCGCCACCCTCTTTGCCCGTGTGCGGGACGGGGCGCTCCGTGAGCTGACCGCTCAGCGCGGCAGGGCCGAGACTGCGACGATCTTTGCCGTCCTTCCCCGTTGGCTCTATTCGGACGGGGCCGCCCCCGTCGTCAAAAAGACCGAGCGCGGGGGGATCGTGTACCTTACGCTCGTGCTTCACTGAATCCTCGCGGCCGTTTTCGGCCGCCCGCCCATAAAGGAGGCCCTATGCTGACCTATCGCGCCCTTTGCGATAACCCTACCGTCAAGACCTACGTCGAGGCCGCCGATGCCTCGCTGGCGGCGCTCGGCTATACCGAGCATACCTACGCCCACGTCGGCACCGTGGCCGCGCGCGCGGGGGAGATCCTCTCGGCCCTCGGCTATCCCGCGCGGACGATCGAGCTTTGCCGCATTGCCGCGCTCCTGCACGATATCGGCAACGTCATCAACCGCAAAAAGCATTCGCAAAGCGGCGCCCTTATGGCGTTCCGCCTGCTCGATACCCTCGGTATGGACGCCGCCGAGGTGGCGACCGTCATCACGGCGATCGGCAACCACGACGAGGGCGAGGGCGAGGCGGTGAGCGAGGTGGCCGCCGCCCTGATCTTGGCCGACAAATCGGACGTGCGGCGCTCGCGCGTCCGCAATCCCGACCCCGCGACCTTTGACATTCACGACCGAGTGAACTACTCGGTCATCTCCTCGTCTCTTTCGGTACAGCGGGAGCGGGGGCGCGTGGAGCTTTCCCTTGAGATCGACACGGCGATCAGTCCCGTGATGGACTACTTTGAGATCTTCCTTGACCGTATGCTGATGTGCAAGCGCGCCGCCGCGCGGCTCTCGCTTGCCTTTGGTCTTGTCATCAACGGCCAGACCGTTATGTAAAAAGGAAAAGAGCCGCTTTGCGGCTCTTTTCCTTTTTTCCGACAAAATGATATTTAGGATTTGAAGAAGCTTACCGTTCTTACCTTTTTCCAAGCTTCTTCAGCAGAAATCAGTTTTACTCCTTTATGCTTTAAGCTATAATTGACGCTTGACATTTCCATTCTCCTATGTTAAAATAAATTCGCCGTTAGCCCTACAAACAGGGCAGCAACAGCTGATGCGTGTTGACAGAGAAGACGCTATGGCTTCAAGGCGAGACTTCTCAGACCACCCCTTTGGGGGTGGTTTTCTTTTTTCATAATCGCACGGAAATTAAGCTATAATTGACACTTGACCTTTTCAATCTCCTATGTTATAATAATTTTGCCCACACCGCCTATATCTCGGCGAAGCAACGGCTTTCTGCGCGTTGACAGAGAAGACACTTTGGGCTTTCAGGTGAGACTTCTCAGGCCACCCCTTCGGGGGTGGTTTTCTTTTTTTTGTTCCTTTTATTTTATGAAATCCCCCACAAGATCGATGCCGAAGAGAAGCAGCGCGTTCCGCACGAGGAAAAAGACACCAAAGGCGATAAGAAGCAGCGTCACGGGCCAGCGTGAGGCCCCGCCGAGGAGGGGTTCGCGCCGACGGACGGCGGCGAGGGCGGCATACCACTCATAGTAGGCGATCACGGCAAGCAGCGGAAAAATGAGGGGATTATAGCGAAGGGCGGCGCGGATATCGAGCGCCAGCAGAGCGTGGGAAGCGCGCGTTAAGCCGCAGGTGGGGCAATAGAGGCCCATAAGATGCCAGGGACAAAAGAGAAACCGATCGAAAAGATCCAAGCGATCCAAGAGCAAAAAGAGAAGGATCGCGCCCACGGCCACGCCGTTGGTGAGGGCAAAGCGGCGCCGCGATGACGGCGGTCTTTTTTTCACGTCTCTTCCCCCCTTTTTGAAAGCGTCTTGCTTTTTTTGACCCCTCGTGCTATAATGGAGACACAAGCCATTATAACACGGTATCGCTTTTCCGTCAAGGAGGACACGCGTATGTCGGATCTTTGGAATACAATGTTCGGTGGCTACACGCCGCCTGGCGGCGATAAAAAGCCGCCGCGCGAGGAGGGCACGCCCGAGGGCGGCACCGCCGAAGCGGAAACAACGGCGGAAAAGGAACAGGAAAAACCCCCGAAAACCGCCGAGAAAAACGAAAAAGAGAAAAAGAACGAGCGTCCCTTTTTCCCTGCCGAGAACCGCAACCTGCCCATCGCGGCGCTGATCCTCGGGGTGGTCTCGATCCTCGGCTCCTGCTTCCTTGGGATCCCTGCGGGGATCGCGGGGATCGTGGTGGCGATCGTTGACCGCTTTCGCCGCGGCTACTTTGAGCCGATGACCAAAACGGGCCTCGGTCTTGCCGCCATCGGCCTTCTTTTGACGGCCGTTACTCTTATTGTTTCGTTCGGGCTTGAGCTTCTGTCGGCCGAGCTGCAGTCGATGCTCTTCCCCTATCTGTAAGGAGGTCGCTATGAAACGCTTTGTCCGTCCCCTTTCGCTTCTTCTTCTGCTTTCTCTTTTGCTTCTTCTCGTCTCCTGCGGCACGGGTGCCGACCGCGCCGAAAGACGACTCACCAAGGAGGGCTATACCGTTCTCCGCTACGGCGAGGGCAGCCAAAACCCCCTCTCAACGACCGACAAGGACGTCAAAACTCTCCTGAAGGCCAACCGCGGCGGCACGTGGCTCAACGTCTATGAGTTTTACGATGAGGCGACCGCCGCCGCCTTTTGCGACGTCTGGCGCGAGGAATACAAGACCTCTCCCAACATGGCCTGCGAGCGGGACGGCACCACCGTCTATCGCGGTATGCGAAAGGCCTACGAGGTCGTAAAATAAGAAAAAAGAAGAAAGAACAAAAAGACCGCTTGGCGGTCTTTTTTGTTTTGTTTTCTTTACATTTTTACTGTTTTCTTTGATACTTGTTTACTTTTCGAGGTGCTTGATGCGCTTTTTCATACGCCGCAGATCGCGCAGCATACGGAGGGTGTCACGCACGACGCGCACGCTGCTTTTGCCGTGGCGCTCTACGGCGACGGGCACCTCACACAGGGTGTAGCCGAAATGCTCGGCAAGCAGGATCGCCTCAAAGTCAAAGGCAAAGCGGTCGACCTCGGCGGCCGAGAAGATGCGCTTGGCGGCGGCATTACGAAAGCCCTTGCACCCGCACTGTGAGTCGGACAAGCGGAGCCCCCCGAGAAGGCGCAAAACTAAAATGTAGGTGCGACTGACGATCCTTCGCGCGAGGGAATATTCGCCGTACCCGTTCTTATGAAGCACACGGGAGCCGACGGCCACGTCGGGCGCGCCCTCAGCTGAGAGGACGTCGTAAAAGGTCTTGATGACGCCCGTACCGTAGGCAAGGTCACAGTCGGTAAAGAGAACAACGTCACCCGTGGCCTCAAGCGCGCCGCGGCGGACGGCATAGCCCTTGCCCCTATTTTCCTCATACGAGATAAGGCGGACGGCGGGATCGGCGCACTCACGGACGAGAGCGGCGGTGCGGTCGCGCGAGCCGTCGTTCACGCAAAGGATCTCATAATCCCGAAGGAAGGTCTCCTTCATATAAGAGCCGACCTCACGGAGGGTGGATTCAACGATGCTTTCCTCATTGTACATGGGAATGATGACGGTAAGTTTCATGGCTTTCCTCTCTTTCCCTTTTAGTATAGCACAAGAAAAGACGGTTTTCAATTCCAATGCGGTGCATTATGTAAATTTTTTATTACATTTTTCGTCTTTTTCTATTGTAATATATTTTAATATATGTTATAATAAAAACGTATTATTTTCGAGAAAGGAGATCCTTATGGAAAACGGGCTTACCGAGATCTGCGATGCGGTGCTGGCTCTCTTGCGTGAGAGATACGCACAGAACGTTTTTGCCGTTTGGTTCCGCGACCTTAAGATGGAGGAGCTGGGAGAGGACAGCGCGGTCTTTTCCACCAACGTGGCCTTTAAACTCCGCTACCTTGATTTAAATTATAAGCCCGTCATTGAGGAGTGTCTCTCCACCGTGATGGGGGCCACCTTCACCGTCTCCTTTACCGTCCGCGAGGGGGATTTTCACCGCCCTGTGTTTGAAAAGGAAGAGGAGGACGAGGAGATCCTCGATGAGGAGCCCCTCAGCATCAACACGAACGACATTCAAAATCCCCGAACGATCGTGGAGCGCTACACCTTTGAAAACTTCCTTGTAGCCGACTCCAATCGCTTTGCCCATGCCGCCGCCCTGGCCGTGGCACGCTTTGCCTGCGATAAAACGGCCGAGAACGAGAACCTTTACAACCCTCTTTTCATTTACGGTCGCAGCGGCCTTGGCAAAACGCATCTTCTTTACGCCATAACGAACGAGATCAAAAAGAGAAACAACGAGATCCGCATCATCTATAAGCGCGGCGAGGACTTCACCACCGAGCTGATCAGCGCCATGCAGAACAATTCCACCGCCGCCTTCCGCTCCTACTACCGCAACGCCGACATTCTGCTGATCGACGACATTCAGTTCATTGCGGGCAAGGTACAGACGCAGGAGGAATTCTTTCACACCTTCTCGGCACTGTATGAGGACGGCAAGCAGATCATTCTGACCTCGGACCGTCCGCCGCGCGAGATCCGTCCCTTGGAGGAGCGCCTGCTCACCCGCTTTGAGTGGGGCCAGCTGGCCGACATTCAGCCCCCCTCGGCGGAGCTGCGAACGGCGATCATCAAGAAAAAGGCCGCCGAGGCCAATCTTCTCCTGCCCGATGACGTCATTGAGTATCTCCAGCAAAACCTGACCGAAAATATCCGCCAGATCGAGGGAGCGATCCACCGCCTGAAGGGCATCACGATGATCACCTCACAAAAGGTCACTCTCGATATGTGCCGCCGCAACGTGGCCGACCTTCTCCGCACCCCCACCGTCACCCAGGACATCGTCAACCGCATCTTCCGCGTGGTATCGCGTAAATACGAGATCCACCCCGACGACCTGAAGGGCAACCGCCGCACGCAGAGCATCGCGCGGGCGCGTCACATCTGCATCTACATCGTTCATCAAATGACCGACCTTTCGCTTTCCGCGATCGGCGTTCAGATGGACCGCGACCACGCCACGATCATCAACTCGATCAAATGGGTGGAAAAGGCGGTGCGCGAGACCCCCTCTCTCGAATACGATATTGAAGAAATTATCCGTGAGGTAAGAAGCTGAGTTTTCCACATTTTTGTGGATAAATGGGTGGGAAAACCGTGTGGATAACTCACCTTCCCCTTCTCCCTAAAAACAAGCCTCTCCTTATCCACAGCCAATAAAGAGACGTCTGTGGATAAAACGAGAGCAAAAAAGCCAAGCGGCAAGCGCCTTTTTTGAGTTTTCCACCGTTTCCCCAGCCCCTACTACTGCTACTAATAAGTTTTATTGTTTTGTTATCTTACATCGCAAGCTCCCCGCGAGCCGAAGGAAAGGAAGTCCCTTATGAACATCACGTTTCAAAAATCCCGCTTTTTAGAGAAGCTCACGCCCGCCATGGGCACGGTGTCGAGCAAGAACACCATTGCCTCGATCGAGGGTGTTCTCATTGAGACGGTGGAGGACAGGATCAAGCTTTCCACCTACGATATGAAAAAGGGCACGGTCTCGGAGCTTCTGGCAGTGTGTGTGACAACGCCGGGCAGCTTCATTATCAATGCCTCTCGCCTTTCACAGATCCTTAAGGTCATGCCCGAGGACGAGGTCACCCTGGAGGTTGACGATCGCTTCAATGCCAAGCTGACAAGCGGCGCCTCTACCTTCTCCCTCTTTGCTCTGCGCGGCAGCGATTTTCCGAATCTTCCCGTTCTTTCGGGGGAGCGCGGCTTTGAGATCTCGGCGGGCGTTCTTAAGACCATGATCGGCAAGGTCATTCACTCGGTGGGTGAGCAGCAGGAGTCGCGCCCTATGCTGGGCGGTGCCTTCTTCCGCATTAAGGAGGGGAGCTTTGATATCGTTTCCTGCGATAGCTTTACCCTCTCGGTCGTTTCGCGCGCGTGTGACGTGCGTGACATCGGCGTTGTCGAATGCCCCTCGTTTGAGTTTATCGTGCCGGGCCACGCTCTGACAGAGCTTCTCCGTATTCTGCCCGACGGTGACGAGAGGATCAACGTCTATCTGACGCGCCGTCACGCGATCTTCGCGCTTGACGAGATGACCTTCTTTACCCGTCTTATCGACGAGGACTACATCGACTATAACCGCATCATTCCGAAGGATCAGACCATTTTTGTGACGGTCGATCGTGCCCGTCTCCTCGAGGGGCTGGAGCGCGCCAACCTGGTGGCCGAGGATAAGAGCCAGTCGAACGGACGGAGCTTTGTCCGCCTTCTGGTCGAGGACGATCTTCTCACCCTGACCTCGACCTCGGTGTCGGGAAAGGTCTACGACGAGATGCCCTGCACTCACGAGGGGGAGAGCATTGAGATCGGCTTCAACTGCCGCTTCCTTATCAACAGCATTCGCGCTGCCGAGGGGAAAGAGGTCAAGCTCACGCTGAAAAACCAAAAGAGCAGTATGACGATCGAGCCCGCGGACGAGGACGGAGAAAAATACTTCTATATGGTGCTTCCCGTCCGTATGGCAGACTGATGCTCCTCGAAAGAGTTAAGGTCAAAGGTTTCCGTAATATAGAAAACGAGGAGGTCTTCTTCTCACCCGGCGTCAATTTCATTTACGGAAAAAATGCCGAGGGAAAGACCAACCTTCTTGAGGCCGTCTATTACTTTTCGCGCGGAAAGAGCTTTCGCGGCGCTACCGACCGTGAGCTTTGCTCCTTTGGGAGGAGTGGCTTTGAGATCTCGGCCGACTTTTTGGGCGGCGGACGGAGAAAAACTCTCCTCTACCGTACCGAGGGAAGAGACAAGGTGCGCCTTTATAACGGCGCTCCCGTCGATCGCGCCTCGGAGATGATCGGTCATTTCCGCGCGGTGCTGTTTCACCCCGAGCATCTTCTGCTCGTTAAGGGAAGCCCCGAGGGGCGGCGCGAGTTTTTGAACGTGGCGATCGCGGGGAACGATCCCTCGTATCTTTCGCTGTATGCCACCTATGCCAAAATTTTGGAGGAGCGCAACTCTCTTTTGAAGCTGGCTCACAAGGGCGGACCTTTTATAGAGGACGAATTTTGTGTGTGGAGCGAGCGCTTGGCCGCGGCGGCGGCAAGTATCACCGCGCGTCGCTACGAGTACGTGAGGCGGCTCTCTCCCTCAGCGGCCGCCATTCTCACCTCGCTGTCGGAGGGGCGTGAAACGCTTACGGTCGGCTATCAATCCGAGGTGTTGGAAAACTCGATCCCCATTTTAAGTGAAATCTATGCTAACCTATATAAAAACGACGTTAGGCGTGAGATCGCGGCGGGCTTTACCGTCCACGGTCCCCACCACGACGATCTCTCGCTCACGCTTTCGGGGCATGCCGCTCGGGAATTTGCTTCGCAGGGGCAGCAGCGCTCGATCACCTTGGCCTTAAAGCTTGCGGAGGGAGAGGTCTCGCGGGAGCTGACGGGGGAATATCCCGTATTTCTCTTTGACGACGTTATGAGTGAGCTGGACCCCGCAAGACGCCAATTTCTCCTTTCCTCTCTCGAGGGGAGACAGATTCTTGTCACCGCGTGTGACGAGAGGGATCTTTCGGCGGCGGGCGTGCATCGGATCGCCACACGGGGAGGTCATTATGAAGCTGTGGTTGAGTGATGAGGTCTCGGTGAAGCGGTCCTCGATCGTCGGTATCTTCGATATGGATACCGCCACGGTGGGAAAGCCCACCCTTCTGACACTTTGCCGCCTTGAGCGTGAGGGAAAGCTCACGGTCACCACGGGGGACGTCCCCGTATCCCTTGTTCTCTGTGAGGACGGGGGCAAGGAAAGTTTATACCTGACCCGTAACGCTGTGCGTGTGCTTGGGCGCCGCGCCGCAAGACGGGGAATGTGATCGCCCGAATGGGCAAAAGGAAGGACACTATGGAAGAAAAGATCATCGGTGAGCAGGCGTATAACGACAGCCAGATCCAGGTTCTTGAGGGCCTTGAGGCGGTCAGAAAGCGCCCCGGTATGTACATCGGAACGACCTCGTCGGGAGGACTCCACCACCTCATCAATGAGATCGTGGACAACTCGATCGACGAAGCGCTGGCCGGTGCCTGCAGCTGCATTCGCGTCACGCTGAACAACGACAACAGCGTGACGGTCGAGGACGACGGCCGCGGTATCCCCGACGGTATCAACGAAAAGACGGGACTGCCGACGCTGGAGGTCGTTTATACCGTTCTCCACGCCGGCGGTAAGTTTGGCGGTGACGGCTATAAGATCGCGGGCGGCTTGCACGGCGTCGGCGCTTCGGTCGTTAACGCGCTCTCCGAGTGGCTGGAGGTCAAAAACCACCGCGGCGGGAAGAAGTACACCGAGCGCTTTGTGCGCGGCCTCGTGGACCGTCCCTTTGCCTGTGAGGGGGACACCGACCTGCACGGCCTGACCGTCACCTTTAAGCCCGATCCCACC
>JAFVYX010000201.1 GCA_017500625.1 Clostridia bacterium
ATCAACGGCGCGGGCAGCGCCGGCATCGCCATCGCCAAGTTCCTGCTCGGCATGGGCGTGCGCCACATGACGCTCTGCGATAAGGCGGGTACGCTCTTTGAGGGCAAGGAGGGCATGACCGCTCCCCAGGCCGAGCTGGCCGCCGTTACCAACAAGGAGAAGCTCGACGGCACGCTCAGCGACGCCATGAAGGGCGCCGACGTCTTTATCGGCGTTTCCGCCCCGGGCATCGTCACAAAGGAGATGGTCGCCTCGATGAACGCGGGCGCGATCGTCTTCCCGATGGCCAACCCGACGCCCGAGATCGCCCCCGATCTCGCTCTCGAGGCGGGCGCCGCCGTCGTCGGCACGGGCCGCAGCGACTTCAATAACCAGATCAACAACGTTCTCGCCTTCCCGGGCATCTTCCGCGGTGCGCTTGACGCGCGCGCCAGCGCGATCAACGATGAGATGAAGCGCGCCGCCTCGTACGCGATCGCCTCCCTCGTCTCGGACGAGGAACTCTCGCCCGAGTACATCATGCCAAAGGCGTTCGATCCCCGCGTCGGTAAGACGGTCGCCGCCGCCGTGCGCGAGGCCGCCGTTAAGACGGGCGTCGCCAGAATTTAACACTCCCTTCGCGAAAACCAAACAAAATGTAAAGAAAACCGTTCAATTTGAACGGTTTTCTTTTTGACTTGACAGGCGTGGGGAAATGTGGTAGAATAAAGCGAAAGAGAAAAACGAAGGATAAGGAGGTAGGAGTGTGAAAAAAATGACGACTCTTTTGTCGCTTCTTTTGGCTCTGCCCCTTCTTATCTGCGGTTGCACGGGGGACGAGATGCCAGAGGACGCCTTTACTATGACGGCCAAGATCACCGAGATCGGGGATCGCATTGAGGTCGAGGTCACGGAAAGTGAAAACGAGATGACGGGTCCCTTCTGGCTCATTACCTCGGAGGATACCGTGTACACCACCGCGGCAGGGAAGCCGATCGGCCGCCGCGACCTTCGTGTCGGTGACGTCATCACCGTCTATTACGGCGGTCAGGTGATGATGAGCTATCCGCCGCAGGTGGTGGCCCTCGGCATTCTGAAAAGGTAGGGACGGCAGCTTTCGGCATAACCAAAAAAGGAGAGCGAAAGCTCTCCTTTTTTCTTACCCCAACACCTTCAGAAGATACGCGGCGATGGTCTTGGTGTAGGTAAGGAACGCGTCACATTCGATAAACTCGTTCGGCTGGTGAGGGCCGCCGGGCTGGGAGAAGTCGCGCCCTGCACCAAACGCCACCGCCCCCTTCGGGCTGTACTTGGCAATGACCGAGAGGTCGGAGAGGCAGGAGCCGCACACGCGGAGGGGGCGGCCCGCCTCCTCGGCGGCGGCCAGGAGCATGCGGATATCCTCGGTATCGGGCGGGCAGGAGACGTAATGGAAAAAGCGCGTGTTGGGCGTAAAGCCGTCGCCAACAATGCCGAGCGGAGCGAGCGCCTCGGCGAGCTTTTTCTCAAAGGCCGCAAATTCCTCAGCCATTTCCTCTCGGGTCTTGTCGGTGTAATAGGTGAACAGCGCCTCGCAGGTGCCAAGGTCGGCACCGTAATTGCCCGCGCGGATCCCCATATAGCGGAGGGAGGTCTTGGGGATCATCGTCCCCTTGTAGTAGGGGTTGGCCTCCAGCTCCTCGTAGCGATTCTTGCCAAACTCGTCGAGGACGCGGAGCATCACGGGGATCGCCTCGGCCGCGGTCTTCGCGCTGTCGACCGTTTTCTCAACGTGGTAGCGATAAAAGACCTCACCGCCGCCCGAGCCGCAGTTCCAGATCTGCCCCGCACGCCCGTCCATACTGATGACGTGGGGACATGGGGTGCGCAGGACCGCCGCGAGAGCGCCGTGGCTGCCGCCGTACTCCTCATCACAGTAAGCCGAGAAGAGAAGATTGCGCTTTGGCACGAAGCCCGCATCACGGAGGAGCTTAATGAGGAACAGCACCGTGGCAATGGCGTACTTATCGTCGTTGGCACCGCGGCCGTAGATGCGGCCGTCCGCAATTCTGCCCGACAGCGGGTCGTCCTGCCAGTTGGCGAGGTCGCCGATCCTCACCGTGTCGGTGTGCGCGAGGAGCAGCACCTCGTCCTTGTCCTCGCGGCCGCGCCAACGTGCCGTCACGTTATAGCGGTTTTCAAGCCCGCGCCCCTCCATGTAATCGGGGTGATGCTTAAAATCGGGAAGATCAAGGGGGGAATAGAGCTCGCTCTCCAGGGAAAGCTCACGGCAAAGGCCGTCAATGTAACGAGCCACCGCCTCCTCGTTGCCGCTGGTAGAGAAGCTCTCGGAATTGTAGCGAATGAGCGAGGAGAGCAGCGAATACAGCTCCTCGCTTCTGGACTCGATCAAAGAAAACAGACGGGACGTGTCCATAAATAACCTCTACTTTCGGAATTTACCCCATTATAACACAAGGCGCCGCCCGTGTCAATCGGGCGGCGCCTGCTTTTTCGGATTTACGGAGCAATGGGAGTATCTCTGTCCTCGCAGACCTCGTCATGGCAGTACTTGCCGCGGGCCGCGGGCTCACGGTCAAGCCACTTGCCGTTTGTGAAGTCGGGGAACTCCTGCGGCGCGCCGCCCTCCTTGATCGACTTCTCCGAGAGGGGGGCCACCGCCATCACGGCGATCGTGTCGTAGCCGTCGATCGGCGTGTTTACGCCGTTTTTGACCGCCTCCACAAAGGCACGGCAGACCAGCCAGTCCATACCGCCGTGGCCACCAAGGTTGCCGCCCATGGCCAGGTACTCGATATAATACCCTTCGGGATAGACGAGGCGGTCCTTGTCGAAACGGGTGGAATTGGCGGTGAAGACGGTATTGTCGGGCTCCCAGTAGGTGAGCATCATGCGCAGATTGCGGATGACGTGCTGCTCGAAGGCGTCGTCCTCCAGCCCTTCTGCCAGAAGGAGCATGGCGTCATTG
>JAFVYX010000202.1 GCA_017500625.1 Clostridia bacterium
ATCGGCAGATAATCGGCGCGCAGGCCATGGAGGTGCTCCCCGCCCGCGTGTTCAGCAAGGGGCTTGAGGTCATCTGCCGCCACAAGGCTGTCGGCTCCTTCTACCGCCGTTACAGCGATTACATCGAGGAGGGCGCCGACCTGCCCGCGTACGTCGAGATGACCTTCAAAAACGACGAGAAGGGCGATCCGCTGGTGACCAAGGAGGGCCTTATCGCCCTTGGCGTGATGACCGACGAGCAGTACGAGGATATGAAGGTGATGACCCAGAAGATCACCGACATCGTGGCCAAGGATCTCGCGGAGAAGGGGCTTGTCCTTTACGATATCAAGTTTGAGTTTGGCTATGACGCCGACGGCAACGTGATGCTGATCGACGAGATCGCCTCGGGCAATATGCGCGTCTATAAGAACGGGGAATACATCGACCCGATGACCCTCTCGCAGCTCTTCTTCGCCTGATCCGAGAGGAAGCAGTATGGGTGGATTTTTCGGTGCGGCACTCCGCGGGGACTGTATGGCCGACGTCTTTTTTGGCGTTGACTATCACTCTCACCTCGGTACCCGCCGCGCAGGGCTTGCGGCCTACGACCCCGAGATCGGCCTCCAACGGTCGATCCACAGCATAGAAAATGCTCCCTTCCGCACGAAGTTTGCGAGCATATTTGAGGAAATGCACGGCACGTCTGCCATCGGGTGCATCTCCTCCCAGGAGCCCCAGCCGATGCTGATCCGCTCCCACCTCGGCACCTACGCCATCTGCACCGTCGGCGGGATCATGAACGCCGATGAGTTGATCGCGACCCACCTCTTGGAAAGAGGGCGGCACTTTGATGCCATGACGGGGGGCAGGGTCAACAACACCGAGCTTGTGGCCTCCCTGATCGACACGCAGGAGGACTTCTGCGCGGGCATCCGTCTTGTGCAGGACAGCATCAAGGGTGCGCTTTCGATCCTCATTCTCTGTGAGGACGGCTCGCTCCTTGCCGCGCGCGACCGCCTCGGGCGCCTTCCGGTGCTGCTCGGCAAGCGCGAGGACGGATACTGCGTGACCTTTGAGTCCTTTGCCTACCAGAAGCTTGGGTTCCTTGACGAGCGCGAGCTTGGCCCGGGTGAGGTCGTGCGCATCACGCCCGAGGGGGTCACACAGCTCGTTGCCCCGGGGAAGGAAATGAAGCTTTGCGCCTTCCTTTACTCCTATTACGGCTATCCCACCTCCTGCTACGAGGGGGTGAACGTGGAGGCCATGCGCTACCGCAACGGGCGCCTGATGGCAAAGCGCGACCTTGCCGCAGGGCTCTGCGACGGGCTTGACTACGTGGGCGGCGTGCCCGACTCGGGAACCCCGCACGCCATTGGCTACGCCAACGAGAGTGACGTGCCCTTTGCCCGCCCCTTTATCAAGTACACCCCGACCTGGCCGCGCAGCTTTACCCCGCCGAGCCAGGTGGACCGCAACCGCATCGCCAAGATGAAGCAGGTGCCCGTGCATGAGCTGATCGAGGGCAAGGAGCTGCTCTTTGTGGATGACTCGATCGTGCGGGGCACCCAGCTCAAGGAAACGGTCGATTTCCTCTACGATAACGGCGCGAAGGCGGTGCATATGCGCTCTGCCTGCCCGCCGATCATGTACGGCTGTAAGTACCTGAACTTCTCGCCTGCCAGAAGCGATATGGAGCTGCTCGCCCGCCGCGTGATCTTTGAGCTTGAGGGCGAGGAGGGAGAAGCGCATCTTGAGGAATACGCCAACGGTGACACCGAGCGCGGGCAGGCCCTGCGCCGTGCCATCTGCGAGCGCTTCCATTTTGCATCTCTTGAATTTCAGACGCTTGAGGGGGTCATTGAGGCGATCGGCCTGCCCGCCTGCAAGCTCTGCACCTACTGTTGGAACGGAAAGGAATAACGACATGATTGAAAACTCGAGATCCGAAAGCTACGCCGCCGCCGGCGTGGACATCACGGCGGGCTATCGCGCCGTGGAGCTGATGAAGAAGCATATCGCAAGGACCCGCAACGAGGGCTGCCTTGACGACGTGGGCGGCTTTGGCGGTTGCTTTGGCCTCCCGATCGCAGGAATGGAGGAGCCCGTGCTTGTGTCGGGCACCGACGGCTGCGGCACCAAGGTCAAGCTCGCGATCCTGATGGACAAGCACGATACCATCGGCATTGACGCCGTGGCCATGTGCGTCAACGACATTATCTGTGTCGGCGCGCGCCCGCTCTTCTTCCTTGATTATATTGCCTGTGGCAAGAACTATCCCGAGAAGATCGCCGCGATCGTTTCGGGCGTTTGCGAGGGGTGTGTGCAGTCGGGTGCCGCCCTCATCGGCGGTGAGACCGCCGAGCATCCCGGCATGATGCCCGTGGAGGACTACGACCTGGCCGGCTTCGCCGTGGG
>JAFVYX010000203.1 GCA_017500625.1 Clostridia bacterium
ACCGCAAAACGATGATGCGGCTTTTCGAGATCGTGTGTGAAAAGCACGGCGGCATCATCAACTGACACGCAGGCTCTGCCTTTAATATGCCCGCCCTTTCGTTTGCCAGCTCGCTCTGGGACGGCGAGATCTTCCAGACCGGCTTCTTAAAAGGGGAGATCGACGTCCTGCCCGACCGTTACTTCCGTGCGCTTTACACCGGCAAAAACATCGGCGTGCCGATCTATATGCTGACCTACCTCAACCCCCCGGTGTGGGATTTCCATATGGCGCTTACCACCGCCCTGCCCTTTGGCATTATTCCCAAGCCGAATGACGCGGGCGAGCCGCTTGCAATCATTTCGCGCATCTGGCAGGCCTTTGACGAATTCGGTGTCGGGGATGCTGAATTCCTCCCCTATTACGGTGAGGGGGGTGCCCCTGCCGTGACCGATGCCCCCGGCGTCTTCGTCAGTGCGTACCGCCGTGCGGACGGCGCCCTCCTCCTGATCGTTGCCACCACCGAGCGCTCGGCCGATATCGCCTTTACCCTCAAGGCGCCGCGGGCACATATCCGCGATGCGATCTCGGGCGAGGTGCTTTCCGAAAACGGTGAGGCCGGGCTTGCCCTCTCGGGCTTTGCCTACCGCCTGCTGATCGCCGAGTAAGGCAATTTTATGCGAATGAAATAAGAAAAGGCACCCCGAAGGGTGCCTTTTCGGTCACGGGATCTTCCCCTGCCACCCCCGCGGCTCTCGCGGAGCTAAAATTCCGTGAGGCTAGGCGCAAGCTCCTCGCGGCGCTGACGGCGTACTTTCGTACGCCAAAGGGACAAGAGGAGCGGCAACGACGCAAATAAAAGAAGCACCCCACAGGGTGCTTCTTTTATGGTCACGGGATTTTAGCCCGCGAGAGGGATTACAGCTCGGCGAAGTACTTGATCGTCCGCACCATCTGGCTGGTGTAGGAGTTCTCGTTATCGTACCACGAAACGACCTGAACCTGGTAGGTGTCATCGTCGATCTTAGCGACCATGGTCTGGGTGGCATCGAAGAGCGAGCCGTAGGTGATGCCGATGATGTCAGAGGAGACGATCTCATCGGTGTTGTAGCCGAAGGAGGCAGAGGACTGAGCCTTCATTGCGGCGTTGATCGCGTCAACGGTCACGTCGGCACCCTTCACAACGGCAACGAGAATGGTGGTCGAGCCGGTGCAGGTGGGAACGCGCTGAGCCGAGCCGATGAGCTTGCCGTTCAGCTCGGGAATGACGAGGCCGATGGCCTTGGCAGCACCCGTGGAGTTGGGAACGATGTTCTGCGCGCCGGCGCGGGCACGGCGGAGGTCACCCTTGCGGTGCGGGCCGTCAAGGATCATCTGGTCGCCGGTGTAGGCGTGGACGGTGGTCATGATACCGCTCTGGATCGGGAAGGCATCGTTGAGGGCCTTGGCCATGGGAGCCAGGCAGTTGGTGGTGCAGGAGGCGGCCGAGATGATCTTGTCATCGGCGGTCAGGGTCTTCTCGTTAACGCTGTAAACGATGGTCTTGAGGTCCTTGCCGGCAGGAGCCGAGATAACGACCTTCTTCGCACCGGCGTTGATGTGAGCCATCGACTTCTCGGTGGAGGTGTAGAAGCCCGTGCACTCGAGAACAACGTCGACACCCAGCTCACCCCAAGGGCAATCGTTGGCGTCCTTGCAGGCGTAGATCTTGATGGTCTTGCCGTTCACGGTGATGCTGTCATCGCCGGCGACCACGGTGTCACCAAGAGCATAGCGGCCCTGCGCGGTGTCATACTTCAGAAGATGCGCGAGCATCTTGGGGTCGGTCAGGTCGTTGATGGCAACCACCTCGTAGCCCTCAGCGCCGAACATCTGACGGAAGGCGAGACGACCGATACGGCCAAAGCCGTTGATAGCAACTTTTACGGACATTTTTTGTTTCTCCTTCAAAAAAATATTTTATTTATAGAATTTCACCAACTTATTGTAGCACAACTTATGAAATTTTACAAGAGGGTTTTTTATTTTTTCAAAATTTCGTTACTCTTATCCTATTTTCCGTCCTCGCGCCCGCTTTTTCTTGCTTTTCCTCACAACCGAGGGCGCCGCCGCAAAAAGCACCGTCTTTTTTGAAAAAGG
>JAFVYX010000204.1 GCA_017500625.1 Clostridia bacterium
AGCTCCGCGCCCGTTCGCGTCCCTCAGCCAAGTAAGGCGAGGAGGGCCTCCTTCGGGCGGACGCCCACGGCACGGGCCACGGCCTCACCGTTTTTGAAAACGATGACCGTCGGAATGCTCATCACGCGGAACTCCTCACAAAGCGCGGGGGCCTTGTCCACGTTGAGCTTGGCGACACGGAAGCCCTCGGCCTCCGCGGCGATCTCTTCGACCGTGGGAGCAAGCAGACGGCAGGGGCCGCACCAATCGGCGTAAAAATCCACCAGGACGGGTACGGGCGACTCCCGTACCTCTGCATTAAAATTATCCGAATTGACGACAATAGGTTTCATAGCATTTCTCCTTTTCCTTTTGCTACCTATAGTATACCCAAGATGATGAGGTTTTTCTGTGACGTCGTCACAATCGATAAAAATTCTCATTTGTGTGATTTAGTCACAGAAATTCGGCGGCACACGGTGTATACTCTATAATGAAGAAAACTCAAAAGGAGGACGATTATGGGACACGAGTGTGCAAGACGGGATACCCCTCAGCGCAAGCTGATCCGTACGATCCTTGGCGGCTGTCACGACCACCCGACGGCTGAGACGGTGTTTGAGCGCGCCCGCGCCATTCGCCCGAGGATCGGCTTTGGAACGGTCTACCGCAACCTTTCGGTGCTGGCCGACGACGGAGAGATCCTGCGCCTGCCCGTCCCGGGCGGGCCCGACCGCTTTGACGGAACGGTGGCCGATCACGGACATTTCTACTGCCGCACCTGCGGCGCCTTTGGTGACGTCCCCCTCGACGATCGCTCACACCGCCCCGCACCCGACGGCTTTTGCGTTGAGGGGCTGGTCCTGATCGTTGGGGGGCGCTGTGCCGCTTGCCTTGCGGCCGAGAGATAACGGATATTCCAAAAAAAATTAAATATACGGAGGACAAATTCCATGGCAAAAGAGCTGAAGGGCACCAAGACCGAAAAGAACCTGGCCGCCGCGTTTGCGGGCGAGAGCCAGGCGAGAAACAAGTACACCTACTTCGCTTCGGTGGCGAAAAAGGAGGGGTACGAGCAGATCGCCGCGATCTTTGAGGCGACCGCGAACAACGAGAAGGAGCACGCCAAGATGTGGTTCCGCGAGCTTTCGGGCATCGGCAACACCGCCGAGAACCTTCTGGCCGCGGCCGAGGGCGAGAACTACGAGTGGACCGATATGTACGACACCTTCGCCAAGGAGGCCGAGGAGGAGGGCTTCACCGCGCTGGCGTGGAAGTTCCGTGCTGTGGCGGCGATCGAGAAGTCGCACGAGGAGCGTTACCGCGCTCTCCTTTCGAACGTGGAGATGCAGAAGGTCTTTGAGAAGGCCGAGGAGACGATGTGGGAGTGCCGCAACTGCGGTCACCTGGTGATGGGCAAAAAGGCCCCCGAGGTCTGCCCCGTCTGCGCCCACCCGAAGAGCTATTTCGAGGTCCGCAAGGAAAATTATTGAGAAAAACCCGTGCAAGAGCCCCCTCATACGAGGGGGCTTTCTTATATCCTCGCCGAACGCTCTTGGTGCGCGGCCCTCGTCCGCCAACAAAAAACCGCCCTGTGGGCGGTTTTTTTGTTTGTCCGTTACGGCTCCCGTGGGAGCCGTAACGGGATAGGGTTTACTCTGCGGGGGTCAGGGCGGCGACGACCTTGGCGACGACGGCGTCCTCGGCATAGGCATCGGCGAAGTAGCCGTAGGCCTCAGCGGCGGAGACGGTCTCTCCAAAGACCGCGTTGCCGTGGTCGATGACCACGTCCTCACCATCGATCTCAACGAAGCGAACGAAGGCATACTCGGCGGCGAGGTTCGCCTCGGTCAGCTGCTCCTCGGTGTAGGTGACGGTGTAGCTGAACGAGAGCTTGCCGTCCACAGTCTTGACCGCGACAGCGCCGTCATCGGCGGAATTCACACCGACGTAGGAGAGCGAGCCGTCCTCAGCCAGCGTGGCGGTGAAGGAGAGCGTCGCGGCGGCGACACCGTCAACGGCGATCTTGGCGCCGAAGGTGAGCTTCGACTCAACGCCGTACTTGCGGATCATCTCACGCAGGGTGGCCTCGTCGATCGAGTAGAGGGCACGGACACCGGCATCGGCGGCCAGAGTACCGTTATCGACGCGGACGCTGATACCGTCAAAGGCGGTGACGCCCCAGAAGTCGAGGACTTCCTTGTCGAGGTAGTAGTTGACGACGTCATAGTTCGTGGCGTAGGCCGGATCGGCGAGAGCCAGGATCTTGGCAACGAGGGCCTCACCCGCCGTCATCTTCACAAGACGCGAGACGTCAAGGCCAACGGCAGTCGCAAAGGCGGCAAGGGCCGCGTTCACGTCGACATCGTCGGTCAAGGCGAGGTTCGCATACTGCGCGGCACAGCCGGCGTAGTAGGCGGAGACGACGGCATCGCGATCGTCGGTCACCTTGCAGCCGGCCATGGCGGCGTGCAGGGCGAGCTTTTCGTCGTCGCTCATGGCGAGGTAATTGCCGATATCCAGGCGGAAGTACTTGGCAAGGTCGGCAAAGTGGTTCTGCAGGGTCTCGGCCTCGGTGAGCGCGCGCGAGTAGTAACGGATCGCGTAGACGTCACCCGTGAAGCCGTCCTTCTGATCGACACTCGAAACAAAGCGTTGGCCAAAGGTGTCGGTCCACTGGTTGGAGGCGTAGAAGACGTCGGGCTGCACACCGTAGGGCGACTCGTCAAGGGCGATCGCATAGAAGCGGTCAACGTCGTAATCGTAAAGCTCGGCGTTGCCCTTCTCGGCGACGACGGCCTCGGCCTCTTCCTTGGTGGCATACAGCTTGTAGGGAGAGGTCTCGATCGAGGTGATGGCGGCAAACTTGGCCGTGGTGGCAGCGGAGGCATTGGCAACCTCGGCGTAAAGCTCAAGGTTCTCGTCGGCCCAGTAGCCGAGCTTCTGCGCGGCGCCCTTGGCTCTTCTCAGGATACGGTAGCCGATGAAGCAGGACTCATCGCGATACTCGATCTGATACGGGACCTTGACGATCAGGGACTCGCCGCCGGCGGCGTACACAGCGAAGGCGGGAACACGCTCACCCGCGGTGACCTCGGCCTCAAGAGCATTTCTCTCATCAAGCGAGAGATCCACGTAATCGTTGAGGGCGAAGACAAAGGACATCTTCTGCGCGCCCTTGACCATGGTGATGGTCGCGGGCTCCGAGGTGCGGACGAGATAACGGGTGAAGCCGTTCCAGTCACCGGCCATCCAGCCGGCACCCGCGCCGGGCTGACCCCAGGTGGGATTGGAGTTGTAGCCGGGCATCTCCGAGAAGGTCAGAGACATACCCTCGGTCTCGGTGGCGGCCGTCACGGACGAGGCATTCACGTAGTGATTGCGGACGTTCACGAAGGCGCCCTTACCGGCGTTCGTGGACTTGTAATCAAAGACGTACTCGGTGGTGAAGTCGTAATCGGTTGTCGTCATCGAGCCACCGGGCACGACCTTGAACTCACCGGCATTGACCTTGAAGGCACCGTCGGCAACCTCGGCCGCCGTGACCGCCTGAATGGAGGCGGCGATACCGTTCCTCTCGGTCCAGATGTAGCTTCCAAAGAGATCCTTGGCACCGGCCTCCACGGTCTGGCCTTCTCCGCCCCAATACTCGTTGGTGCTGTAGAAGTCAGCGGCGAAGAAGAGACCGTCACGGACGTAGAGGGCGTTATAGTCGTCCACCGTGTACTTCTCGGCCTTTTCCTTGGCGTAGGCCACGTACTTGGCCATCGCGGCAGAGGCGGCAGCGTCAAGATCGTCCTGCGTGGTGGGAGCCGCCTCGGCGATCGCCAGGCGATCGGCATGCGGCAGAGCCATCAGACGCTCGGCCTCGAGAGCGTTATCGGCGAGGGTGGCAAGGTAGTCGGTCCAGGTCTCGTTGTCGGGATCGAACTTCGCGTAGGAATAGTAGTCGTAGGCAAGCGCGGCCTGCTCGTCAAAGAAGATCTGAGCGGCGACGGTGCTACCGGTGCCGAGGAGGGCCTCCTCGGTAACGGCCGCATAGAAGGCGCTCATATCACGGGCCGAGGTGATCACAAAAGCGATCGAGTCAGCGGCGATCAGATACTTGGCGCCAAGGTCGATGAGCGCCCCGTCCTCGGGGTACTCGACCTTGAGGTCGGCGTAGGTCTCGCTAAGCTCGGCCTTGGCCTCATCGGCAAGGACCGAAAGGACGGCGAGCTGCGCCTCGGCACGGGTGGAAGCGGTGAGCGAGATGTCGGCCACGGCATCGTAAAGGGCCGTCATCTGGTCGGAATCCTCCACGTCCATACCCGTAAGGTTCAGGCGGAAGTACTTGGCAACGTCGGCAAAGTGGTTCTGCTTGATCTCCTCGGGCGTCAGCTCCTCGTTGTACACACGGAAGGCGTACAGGTTCATCGTCGTGCTCTGGCTCCAGCCGATGTAGGTGTTGGTATCGGCGCCGGCGCAGCTGCCCTTGGTCTCGGACAGAAGCTCGTTCCAAAGACGAACCGAGTAGGTAACGTTCGTCTTGGAGGTCACCACGTTCTCGAGTGTGAAGGTCAGCATCTGTGCGTCGTTTGACCTCGGAATGGGAGCGTAAGACTTATGCGAGGTCTTGGTGAAGCCGTTCGAAAGGCCCGTGATGTTGTAGTTCACGTCCACAAGGGGGCGAATGTTGTAGAAGAAGAAGAAGGCGTCCGAAAGTCCCTCGTTCGGTGCCATGACCAGCTGGAAGGACACGTTGTCGGTCGCGATCGAGGGGAAGTTGTAGGGCTGAATGCCGTTCGCGCCCTG
>JAFVYX010000205.1 GCA_017500625.1 Clostridia bacterium
GGTTTATCCCGACGACGGCACTGCGATGACTTGCGGTGCGGTGTCCGAAAAAGCATTTGAACCAGACACGGATTTCGGCGACGACGGTGTACTGCGTGCGGTGCTGTTCGTCGGAAACCGCATGGTGCATAGCGAAGAAGCCGCGTCGAAAATACGCTTCACCTACGACGGCGGCGCGCTCGACGTGCACAGCGATTTTTCGGTATGCTGCGGTCGTGTCGAGGGAAATATCGATGCCGGCGGTGACGTGACGGTGAACGGCGACGTCGAAGGTGATGTCGATGCCGGCGGCGAAGTAAACGTCGAAGGCGATATACAGGGCGACGCTGACGCAGGCGGCAATATCACTGTCGGAGGTGACATTCAAAGCGACGTTGACTGCGGCGGTGACGTCAAGGTCGGCGGCGGTGTGGCGGGCGATATCTCAAGCGGCGGCGATGTCACGGTCGAGGGAGATGTCGACGGCGAGATACACGCCGAGGGCGATGTTGTCATGAAACGCAGATAATGTGAAATATAACAAAATAGCGTCAGAAATGTCACGGCATATATGTGCTTGTGACATTTTTATTTATAAAAAATGCATAACTGTTGACATTCGGTGAATCGGGTGGTATAATAAATAATTGTTAATAACAACGAACAAGGAGAATATGCCATGAATCACAAACCCTTCAAGCGTGCGGCGGCACTGATGCTCGTAATGCTCATGCTGCTCACCGCACTCGCATCATGCTCATCCGACAGCGGCAATGCCGCAGACACCACGGCAGCCGATACGACCGCCGAAACCACCGCAGAAGTAACCGAGCTGACACCCTACACCTACCTCGAAAAGGTAGACTACGAGGGCTACGGCTTCCGCGTACAGGTGCCGGTACAGGCTACCAAGATATTCCCGCACGTCGTAATTCCGTCCGAACAGACCGGTGAGATCATCTACGACGCGGCATACGAACGCAACCAGTACGTCGCCGAATATTTCAACGTCGACATCGTGCTCGTCGAAGACGGTTCGTCTGCGGATGCCGCAGCCAAATTACAGGCGGCAATACTCGCGGGCGAGGATATGTGCGACGTTACCCTTGTCAGCATTCCGCACGCCGGCGGCATGGCTGTCGAAGGTCTGTTTATGGACGTAAACACCATCGATTCGATGCAGCCCGATATGCCGTGGTACACCGCGGTCGCAAACGAAAGCATCGAAGTAAACGGCATCCTTCCGATCTTTGCCAGGCACGAGGCCACCCTCGCGCCCGAGGACCTGCGCGACGAATACAACGTTGTCGAGATGCGCGAGACGGAGGGCGATGCGACCGTGTCGCTCTTCAAGACCGTCACGATGCCCGAGCGAGATCGGGCGTTTACCTCGTGGAAATACCGCAATTACTTCTATTTCCAGGACACCGTCTTTACCTTTGCGATGTCGATGTCGCTCGCGTCCGATGAGAACGGTAACACCACCGAGACGATCGATCCCAAAAAGAGCGACTACGTGAAAAAGATCTGGAAGACGGGCGAGGACCGCGAGATCGATGCCGTCGGGCCGATCGAGGACCTCGAATGTCGCTACGATTCGGAGGCGCTCCCCCGTGTTGCGTATCGCCTGAAGACGGTCACCTCGCTCACCGAGGGCGAGGCCTACGTGCTCGCCTACCTTGAGAAGAACGGCGAGGGTACGGCGGACGACGTTTTGTACGTTCTGAACCTTCACGATACCGCTGTGGGAGGCACGCGCGTCAAGACCGTGCCGATCGGCGCGCTGTCGGCCGCGGGGGGCGATCCCGACCGCGGTGACATGTACGGAGACGCCGTCTATTTCGGTGATGACGACGGCGGCGGGATCGAATCGGTCGAGCTGATCGGCACCATGCTCAACCTTTACAATTACTCCTTCCGCTACGACAAGGCGAATTCGCTCACGATCCGCAATCCCTTTGACGAGATCGTCAAGCTTGGCGTTATGGCGACCTCGGGCGGCGCCAATACGCACTACGGAAACCTGACCACCGTGGTCAATAAGGCCGACGCGGACTCGGGCAGCGTCCGCGGCGAGGATGCGTATTTCTACAACTGGACCTTCACCGCTCACGCCGACGACCCCCGCCGCTTTTCGGTCTCGGCCTCGTACACGCTGGGCGCATACTTGCTGGTTGTGAACAACCGTTCCTACTGCGGCTCAAAGCTGGCCTTCGTCAACGAGGGCGGCACTCCCGCGTTCTCGTTCCAATCGATCGCCACCGAGGATAGCGACGAGCGCAATGCCTGGATGCAGACGCAGAACTTTGCCGACGAGAACTATTTTACCGTTCTCGAGGTGACCGCCAACGTCCTTGACGAGTCGGGAACGATCATCGACGTGCTGGGGGGGGAAAACCACGAGCTGACGCCGCGGAACATTCTCCCAAAGACCGAGGAGGACGTTATTTACCGCTTCGATCCCTCGCGCTACGTGCTGGAGTACCTCGGCCCGTCCGATCACTGCGCGGGCGAATACCGCCTGGCTCCTCTGCGCTATTATAAGCTGAACAACGGCAAAAGCGGGCTTCTTACCGAGATCAACCACGCCGCCGTCCTTTACAAAACGCACAACGCAAGCTACCAGATGCACATCGGCGATGCGATCGGCGGTGCGATCGGCGGCTTCATCAACAGTCTTACCCAGACCAACACGGGCGGTATTCTGGAAACGACGATCGGCACGGCCAATCCCGATAAGCTCTATTCGATCCCCACGGGTATGATCGCCTTTGAGATCAACAAGGCCTCGGTGGAGGAGCCGTCCTTCATCAACCTCATCGTGGCGATCACCCCCGAGCAGGAGATGACGTCCACCGTCGGTATCTGGGCGATGCAAACGTCCACGTGGGAGACCTCGTTTGACATCAACAAGCCCACGTACACCTTCGATCTTCCCGTTTCCAAAACGGGCAACAGCGATGCCGACCTCTCCCGCGCGCTCCACGTTGTGGAGCATTATAAGGAGGTCCCCGACGGAGAGCGCTACAGCACGGTGCTCGTTGCCGACGAGAACGGCGTCAAGGAGACCTCTCACCTCTATCTCGGCGGCCAGACGGTACTGGTCTACCGTGAGATCGCGGTAACGTCTCCCGGCGTCTATATGCTCGGCTCCACGGCGGGCCCGCTCTCGGTGGCCTACTTCTCGGTCACGGGCGCCGCGGGCGAGGGCGAGGACGGCGCGTCGGGCTCTCCGCTCGGCGACATCGACTTCGTTTACGCTTATGACGGCAAGATCGTCACCACGGACAAGAAATACGCGGGCGACGCTCCGCTTCTTGAGGACGAGAGCTACGACGTCTATTATCCGTCCTATCTCTTCGTTTCGATGCTGCCAAGCACGACTCCGATCCAACACGAGGTCATTCGCCTTAGGCGGTATATCGCACCCCGAGAGGAGGATCTCGTCGGCGCCCGCCGCCACTTTGTCATCACCTACGCAGGCGGTGGAAAAGCGACTGCCGTGCGCGGCGTTTCCGAGATCCTGCAGGATATGCAGGACGACGTGGAGTCGGTCGAAAAGCAAGAATAGCCAACCGTAGAAAGGGGGCACGCTTATCATGAAAAAGAAATATCTCGCGCCCCTTATGTCGCTCCTTGCGACAGGCGGGCTTCTCACCGTGGCGCTCGTTCTGTTCTTCGGCCATTCCTTTGCGTGGTTTTCCTCTGTCCGTGAGCCCCGCGCAAGCGGAATGCACCTTTCTGTGCGCGGCGTTCCCGAGACCGAGCAATACCTCACGGTCGGTGGCGTGCGTGTCGACGGTGCGGCCGAGGACCTCTTTTCGGGCCTCACCCCCGGCGACACCGTCCGCTTTTCGCTCGTCATCGTAAATAAGAGCGGCCGCCCGATCGTTGCGGACGTTTTTCTGGCGCCCCCCACCGAGGCCGAGGATCCGCCCTACGAGCAAGACGGCAAGTACCATTATTTCGGCACCCAGCTGCGCGTCAATTCGGTCAAGGCGGGAGACGATGCGCTGTTGCCTCTTACGGGCGCCGCGCGCTATCTCCTGACGCTCTCGGAGGAGCTTTACCACGGGGACGCCGCCGCGCCGCTTCCCCCCACCGCTCTTTCGTCTCCGTACGAGTTTTCGGGCCTTCCCCACAAAACGCTGGCCAGCAACGTGGCGATCGCCGCGGGTGACACGCTGACGCTGGACGTAGAGATCGAGTTTGTCGATAACGGCCTTTTGCAAAACCCCTACGTCGGCTACGGCGACTCCGCGTCGTCCGATCCCGCTAAAGCCGCGCTGACCTTCTCCCGCACCCTCGCCTGCTCCTACGAATATCAATGAAAAAGCCGCCAAGCGGCTTTTTCTTTTTGACTTCTCCCGCACCGCCGTACCCTTTTTGCCGCCGCCCCCCGCCGCGACCGCCGCGCCCTTCCGCCCTTGCGCCGTGCCCCCGCGCCGCGACCGCCCCCTTGCGCCGTCGCCTCCCCCCTTTTTTCGCCTGCCGCCTACATTTATATATAAGAGCGCCGCGACCGCCGCCTTGCCCCCCGCACCGCCGCGCCGCCTTGCCCTCCCCGCCCCCGCTCTGTCCCCTTTTTGGTACATCCCATCCTATATACTAAAGACAAGAAAACCGTAAGGGGTGATAGCTATGAAAAGGTATCGGGATATGTATGTGTCGGAGCTTTATTGCACGGACTGCGGCGCGGCCTTTCCCCTCCCGCGTAAGCGGCACGCACAGCGGGAGGCAGGGCACGTTAAGGATCTGTGGTGCTACCGCTGTCGGGCGGTCGTCAAATTCAGGGAAAACGCAAGGAAGGGATCGGGGGAGGAGGCCGCGCTATGAGTGAGCTGGGAATCAATTTTTCATCGGTGACGGTGGGGGAGATGGTCGACCGTCTTTCAGGGGCTTACGTGGCGCTCCTCCGCGCGGGGAAGCCACTCAAAAGCTTTCCCCCCGTGATGCTTTGGGGCGCACCCGGCATCGGAAAATCGCAGGGCGTCCGCGCGATCGCCAAAAGGATCGCCGCAGAAACGGGCAAGCGCGTGAACGTGACTGACGTGCGCTTGCTCCTCTTTAATCCCGTCGATCTTCGCGGCATTCCCACGGCCAATGAGGACAGGACCCTGGCCGTTTGGCTGAAGCCGAAAATCTTCCAGATGGAGGAGGGAGAGGGGACCGTCAACCTCCTGCTCCTTGATGAGATCTCCGCCGCGCCCCCCTCGGTGCAGGCGGCGGCCTATCAGATCACGCTGGACCGTACCGTGGGGGAGCACAAGCTCCCCGACAACTGCATCGTCCTTGCCGCGGGCAACCGCGTGACCGACCGCTCGGTCGCGTATGCGATGCCCAAGGCCCTGGCCAACCGCCTTTGCCACCTGGAGCTGGTGAACGATGCGGAGAGCTGGCATCGGTGGGCCGTCCGTGCGGGGATCCATCGGATCGTGCTCGGCTTCCTTGAGACCAACCCCGAGTGGCTGATGGAGTTCGATCCCCAAAACGAGGACCTCGCCTTTCCCACACCGCGTTCGTGGGAGATGGTGAGCCATATTCTTGGCGGCGTGAGCGAGAACGTCCACGCCATGCTCCCCCTTATCGTGGGGTGTGTGGGAAAGGACGCGGCGTACGAGCTTTTCACGTGGAGCGAGATCTACGGATCGCTTCCCGACGTCGAGGAGATCTTTGCGGGCGCCTGCCCTATGCCTCCGCAAAAGCCCAACGCCCTCTTTGCTCTTTCGTCTATGATCGTTTCGTACGCGTGGGAGCATCACGCCTCCGACGGGATCCGAAACGCCGTCAAATACGTCTACCGCCTGCCGCACGAGTTCAAAAACCGTATTTACAAGGATCTCCTCGAGATCGGCGAGCTGCGTGAGCTGCTTTCCAATATCCGCGAGTATGACGACTGGTTTGCCAGATCGGGGCGCGAGTGGGATCGGTACGGCGTATGCTGACCGCCGATCGCCGTCGGCGCCTTGCGGCCAAGCTCAAGGCCTCGCGCGCGCGCCTTCTCGAGCGTGCTCCGGCGTTTGCGCTCCTTCTGATGCACCTGCGCTACGTCGCGCGGAGGGATATTTCCTCCTTCTCAACGGACGGGCAGGTCATTGCCTTTCCGGCGCCGCTCCTTGATAAGCTGTACGAGGAGGAGCTGGACTACGTTTTGTGTCACGAGATACTGCACCTTTTGCACGGGCATCCCTGGCAGGGGGCAGGGCTTCGGCGGGCGGAGTACCATTACGCCTGTGACCTCATCATCAACTGTGAGCTGAAGAAGCTCGGCTTTACCAAGGAGCGGTATCCTCACCTCGGCAAGGTCTCTCGCAAGCTGAACCGTGTGGGCAAGGAGCCCGAGGGCATGACCGCCGAGGAGATCTACCGTCTCCTCCTTTCGGATGCCCGCGTGCTCGGTGAGGAGACGTTGCCGATCGTCCTGATCGACAGCCACGCGCTGTGGGGAGAGTGGCCCGGCACGTGCGAGCCGATCCTTGAAGCCGCTGAGGGAGTGCCGCTTGTCGCCGTCTCCTCCGAGGAGGCAGCGGGCGGCGGGGAGGACGGTAAGGCCAAGGAAGCGAAGGGGAAGGCCATGGAAAAGGATGGGGGGGAGGACGAAGGCCGCGCCCTTTGGATGCGTTGGCGCTTGCGCGCGGCGGCCGCCGTCAAGCTGGCTGCCAAGGAAGCCAGAGACAAGGAAGGAGAGGGCGGTGGCGCGGGGCTGCTCCGCCGTATGGCGGGGCAGCCGAGGCGCGGCAAGGTGGACTGGCGCCGCCTGCTTCGCCGCTTCCTGCAGGAGGATCTGTGCGATTACTCCTTCTCGCCTCCCGACCGCCGCTTCTCCGACACCGACTTTTTCCTTCCCGACTTCAACGAGCGGGAGACCGTTCTGCGGAACGTCCTATTTATGATCGACACCTCGGGCTCGGTCAATACGTGTGCGCTTTCGGCCGTGTATTCCGAGCTGCGCAGCGCCATAGAGCAAATGAAGGGCAAGCTTACGGGAAGCGTTGGCTTTTTTGACACGGAGGTCGTTCCCCCGCGCCCCTTTACGAACGAGAAGGAGCTGATGGACATCCTGCCTCAGGGGGGCGGAGGCACCAGCTTTGGCGCGGTGTTCGCCTACGTGCGGGAGCATTACGCGGCCACACCCCCCACCTGCCTTGTGATCTTCACTGACGGCTACGCCCCCTATCCCTTGGAAGCGAGCGCCATGCAGATCCCCGTGCTTTGGATCATCAATAACGAGAGGGTAACACCCCCGTGGGGCACGGTCGTCCGCGTTACGTAATTCAACGGCAAGCCGCGGCTTGCCGTTGTTTTTTCATTATGTTATATAAGCTCCCCCCTCCGCCGTGTCCTCCCCTCCCTCGCTCCCCGCCCCGCCGCCTCTTTTCCGCCTTGCCCTCCCCGCGCCCCCCTCCGCCCCCGCCGCCCTCACGCCCACCTCTGCGCGCCTTGCCCTCCCCGCGCCCCACGCCGCACACCCCCGTCTCATTCATGTCACAAAAAAGCGAAAGTCCCCATGTTTTCGGCAAAAACCCCCTTGACAAAGCGGAAAAAGCGTGATATACTGAAAATCCCCTCGCAAAACGGGGGGCCTTCGTGGACTCCGCAAGAATTTTTGAAAAAACTTGAAAAAAGTTTAAAAAAGCTCTTGACAAA
>JAFVYX010000206.1 GCA_017500625.1 Clostridia bacterium
AAACTGCGCAGCACCCTTCGGCGAATAGATTTTCTTTGGATTTTGACGGGGCGAGGCGCCGACAAGCGTGGGCTTTTCAAGACGAGCCACGGCGAAAGACACGAAAATCTATCGCCGAGGGCTTATTGGTTCGAGCCCATTCTGGCTACGCTGATGCCCGCCACGCCGAGAATGACCTCGTTGGCGATGGCCTCGATCTTGATGCTGGCCAGCTCCTTGTCGGGATCGAGTCGGATCCTCTTGACGGTGGCGTGGTTGTAATTGCTGAAGTAGAAGATCTCGGCCTCGGTCGTGAGTGCCGGCGTGATCCAATCGTCAATGCTGAGGGGATAAACGAGCTTGGATTCCTGAGACGTTCCATCGGCATAGGTGACCGTGATGCGTGCGTTCTCCACGTATGCGTGCAGATGGAAGGTGCTTGCGACAAAGAGGACCGCTACCTCCTGCCCCCTTCCGTCAAGCGGAACGGTCATTTCCGTCGGAAAAACGTCGAAAATGGAAACGCAGGCCAGGTTGTCGTTTTCCGCCGGGGTTGAAAACGGGATCCCCGACGGCGTGCAGACGGTTCCGCCCGAATTTCGGAAGAGCGAATCGTCCACGTAGGCCGTACCTGCCGGGCCGTGATTGTAGTTGTGCGAGTAGCGCCCGTTCTGATGCAGACTCATCGAGTATCCCAGGGGCCTCGGGCTGAGGTATGCCTGCTCGTGCACCTCCGTCATGCTGCAGTTGAAGAAGCGGCTGATATCGACGGGCACAAACGGCTTATCCGCGAGGGGCGCGAGCGCGACCTCCTCCATGAGGATATCGTAGTCGGCCGCCAGCCAGGCATCGTATTCGCCGACGCGAGCGCGAAGGAACAGCGTGTGGTCCCCCGGCACGTCCTTGGCCCTGGCATAGACCTTCCGTCCAACGATCTTGACGTCCTCGAGGGTCTCTGATACGTCGAATACGTCGACAACGTCGGCCCCCTGCACCTCAAACGCGATCCGATTGCCGGGGAGAACGCTGTTCTGGCACACGAGCGTCGGGAGAGCGTCACCGCCGTGCATCACGCGGAGCTGGAACCTGCCGACCTTGTCCACCGAGAGCTTTAGAAAGCTGTTGTTCGGCGCCGCCACGATCTCATAGGAGACCGGCTCACCGTCCAGCAGCACCGCCTCGATCCCCGTGGAGCGCATGGGGATCCTCAGGAGCTTCTTTTCTTTTCTTTCGCTGTGGATATTGAAGATCTCCTGGTTTCCTTTTCGTGTGTAGTAGAGCGCAATATCCTTGAGCGTGAGACTGGCGTGGTCCCACTCGCTCGGGAAGCCGGGCTCGATACGGATCACGTCGTCGAGAGCGTTGATCCTGATGCCGAAAAGCCCCTCGATGACCAGGCGCAGATAGGTGCTGGACACGTCGGTGAAGTCCATGTCACCGAGATCGCACGTGACTCTTGCCGACTGAACGTGCGGCGCCATGCCGGGGTTTCTGCCCGTGAAGTAGCAATCCGCGATCCCGTCGAGGATCTTCTTGGCGGCCTCCTTGAGGCCGAGCTTATAGTACACGAGCGCAAGATGCGCATTTTCCTGGGGGAAGATCCCGCACTGCGAATACTGCTTGGGCAGCCAGTTGGACGAATAGCTCAGCCGTCCGCCGACGCCCACGGTCTCGATGCTCTTGAGATGCCTTTCGGTAAACTTCAGCGTTCTGTACGCCTTGAAATCGTCGATCATCTCGGAGTCCATGACGTGGTATACCGTCGGAAGCTCCACGGACGTATGGATCAGGCGGTTCCCGATCGTGTCAAGGTATTCGGCAATCACGCCCTCACTCGCGACCCACAGCTTTTCATTGAGCGCCTTCTTAATCTTCTCCGCCTGCTTGGCGAAGGGCGCTCCGTCGCGCCCGATCCTCTCGGCGATCTTGGAGAGCACAAGGTTGGCGCGGGAGTTGTAGGCGCTTGACTGAGCGCAGCCCGCGCCGTTGTAGTTGTGTCCGTCGGAGATCCACGTGTTCAGCACGTTCTGATAGAGCCCGTCGCCGTCCGGATCAAAGATCCGTCTTTCGAATTCGACCATCGAGCAAAGGTCGTCATAGTACGTTTCCGCCAGCTTGAGATTCCCCGACCACTCGATGTAATAGAGCATCATGTCGAGGGCGCATTCCTGCATATTGTAGGGGCCGTAGTTGGGCTTGCCGTCCCAACCGATCAGGGAAGGAAGGCGGCCGACCGCGTTCTCCAGCGTGTGCCACCGTCCGACAAACTTGTTCTTTCCCTTGGGAACGGGGGTGGCATCGTAAAAGACACGCTCCTTGGAGACGTCGCCGCGCGTGATGTGGCTCAGCCACATCGCCATGGTGGTCTCCACGCGGTCGCCCCAGCCGAGCGCGGTGGGAGCGTACCAGTTTCTCCAGCCGAGGAACGGCGTGTGATAGGCAACGGCGCCGTGGTGGAAGGAATCCTTGTGCCACGAGGCGTCCATCGCCATCACCGTCGGAGCGATCGTAAGGTCGAGCGTCGGCTCCGGCGTTGCGACGTCTATGCAGGAATACTTCTGATACAGCTGCTGCTTTACGTACGCCGCGGGGTCCTTCATCGAAAGCCACTTGTCAAGCGTCGCCTCGTCGGAGTTGTAAAGGGCAACGAGGTAGCCGTCAAGCACCCGACCGGGCTCGATCTCCGCCGCGATCTTTACGACGTTATCGTCACTGTCCTCGGGGGTGCTGGCGAGAAACATGCCAAGATACGGCTCCGCCATCGCTTTGGCCGAGCCGACGCTGAAATCCGCAGGGAAGGTGGTGCCGACCCGCATGGTCTTTCCGCTCGGGTGCGTGACACAGGCGCGATTCTTTGAGACCTCCACCGTGTTGGCCTTGGCATCGGCCGCGGTGAAATGGCGCGCCGTTACCCCACGGTACTCAAAGCGCCCGGCGCGCTCGTTGTCCCCAAGGCCGCCAAAGCCCGCCACGAACAGAACTCTCTGGTCGGTGGTGATTCTGTAATGGATAAGATACCCGTCGTCGGGGAGCAGAGGATAGGCCTCGAGCTTTACCCGAACGTCGGGAAACCACGGCGTCAGCTGAGCCAGCTCATACTCCATATAGCCGTTCTTGAATTCGGCGCGGATATCCTCGGAATCGTGGAACCAACGGGAGGTTGTGTCCACGTCCTTTGAATACCAGTACGGCTTGCGCACCCCGGGCGTTACGGCCAGCCCGCTCCGGAGAAGGCCGCATTTTTCATACAGCGTGATGTAGGTCTTCGTGTAATCGGAGATCGCTCCCAAAAACTCGGGAGCGTCCCCCGCAAACGTGAAGAAGCGATCGGTCTTATCATCGTTTTTGTGCGAGCCGTAAAGCATTCTGTTGAAAATTTCAGAGCTTCCGTTGATGACAAATCCGTTTTCCGTAGGCGTATAGCGCGTGTTTTTTCTCATTGTTTCCTCCAAGCAAACTGTCGAAAAGCAAAAGCGTCAAGGACGCCGCCGAAGGTCATAACGGCGCAGCCCGCTTTTGGCAGGTGCGCCGTTTCTTTTTACAGCTCAAGGCTCGTCATATCCACCTCAAACACCTCGCGGCGGCCGCGCGACATCGCGTCAAAGGAGAGGCGCT
Organism: Clostridia bacterium; assembly: GCA_017500625.1. Next base: position 3,595 of record JAFVYX010000206.1, read on the forward strand.
TAGCGTCGCGGCTAAAACGGGCGTGGAGGTCGGTGCGGATCTCGCGGTCCTCGCCCCAGGGCGAGTAGGTCGAGAGGAGAATGCCCGAGCGCCCGGTCTTAAGGTCATCGATACGAATGCGGCGCACGCCGTCGGGCGAGGGGTAATCGTCACCCACGAGGTAGCGGCCGTCGGGCGAGTAGCTGCAGTGCGTGTCGGTGGACTGCGTGCCGCCGTTCTTGTTGTAGAGCTCACTGCCCGCGGGCTCGACCGAGCCGTCGCGCGCATCGATGAGGTAGTGGCCGTTCACACCGCCGACGGGACGGCAGAAGGCGATGATGTGATCGTCGTCCTTCCAGTAGTAGTGCGAGACCATCGTGTCCATCATCGTGGGAAAGAGGTTGCCCTCAAGGTCACCGACGATGAGCGAGGTCGACCAGGTCTTGTCGGTCGGCGTCGGGAAATTGCGGAGAAGGAAGAGGTACTTGGTCCCCGAGGGGTTGAAGGTGATGTGGTTGACAACGAATTTGCCGTTCTCGCGCCCGGGGATCGGGAACTCCTTGGCCATACGGCGGTAGTCGGCCAAAAGCTTTGAGGTGCCGTTGTCAAAATTGCAGAGGAAGATGCCGTCCTCGGCGGGCTGGGGCACGTCGGCAAAGGGGTCGGCAAAATTGCAGTAGCCGTAGCCCTTGCGGAAATCCCAGATACGGGCGAAGTTGACAGCAAGGCCGTACTTGGCGCCCGAGGCGACGGTGGCGCAGGCCCTGTCGGCCAGGTCCTTTTTGCCCGTATCGAGGTTATGGCGCACCATGCGGTGGGCGCCCGCCTCCTCGTCGTAGACGTTGTAGAACACGGTGTTTTCGCCGTTGCCCGCGTACTGGAGCATCGCGCCCTGCTGGAAGCACCAGGACTTGGTGGTGGCAAACTCACGGTACTCGCCCGTCTCGAGGTCGATCTCACCAAGGCCGAGAACGTCGTCCTTACCGTTGATGTGGTCGCCAAAGGGCAGGTGGTTCACAAGGTGGCGGCGGTTGTCGGGCGAATAGGCGAGAAGATCGTAATAACCAAAGAACCATTCTCCCTCGGCGGGGACGATGCTTCTTACGGGCGCCTTCGGGGCGGCAACGCCTTCAAAATGTAAAGAATACTTCATATCAATTCTCCTTATCTGCGGGAATGCCGTCGCGGAGCGCGTTCTCGTACAGCTCCTTAACCACGTACCAGGCGCGCTTCGGCACGCGGTACTCGCTGAGCAGACCCTTGTTGTTGAAGCTGCGGGGACGCTGGAGTGCCATCAGCTTGAGAATGGCGGAGCGCGTGTCGCAGTACTGCCAGATGATCGTGCCGGCGGTGCGGCGGTGCTTCATAATGAGAGGCAGGGCGCGGCGGTAGTAATCCTCCTGGTACTCCTCGGTCCAGCGGACGGGAGCAAAGGGATCGTTGTTGCCGGGAATGCCGCCGACGCCGAACTCGGAAATGACGAGGGGCTTTTCGTTGAGGCCGCGCGAGATAAGGCGCTCTTCAAACTTGTCAATGAAGGCGGGCCAGATCTCGGGCTCGCTCGGGGAGCCGCCGTTCAAGATGTTACCGTACCAGACGGGGTACACGTTGATCGAGATCATGTCGCAGTACTCCATGCAGATATCGTCCTGAGGACGGTTGCAGGCGTAGGTGACGACACGGGTGGAGTCCAGCCCCTTGACGGTGGCATAGAGGAGCTTCAAAAGCTCGGGCGAGGCGTCACAGCCCGTGTTGGCCTCGTTCTCCATACCCCAGATGACGATCGCGGGGTGGTTGAAGTCGCGCGCGATCATCTCGTGATGCATCGCCACGGCGCGCTCGTGAACGCGGGGACGGGCGAGGGCGGCGGGATCGAAGCCCCACATCGGGATCTCCTCCCAGAAGAGGAAGCCCATCTCGTCAAGCAGGTCGAGCGTCAGCTTGGAGTTCGGGTAGTGCGAGCCGCGCACCATGTTGCAGCCCGTCTTGCGAATGATGTCGAGGTCGCGCTTGATCATGGCGGGAGCCATGGCAAAGCCCGTCACAGGGTGGTCCTCGTGGCGGTTGACACCGCGCAGCTCCACGCGGCGGCCGTTCAGCATGAGGCCTCGGCCCTCGGTGCAGAACTTACGGAAGCCGATGCGCTCACGGAGGCAGTCGCCCGCAAAGGTGACCTCGGCCATATAAAGGTTGCCCTCAAAGATGTCCCAGAGCTTAAGGTCCTCAAGACGGCCAAGCTCCAGCGTGAATTTCTCCTCGCCCGTCACGGTGACGGTCTTTGCGACGCTCTTGCCGCCGAGCGAGAAGGTGAGGGTGTCGGTCACGGTACCGCCGAAGGCCGAGAGCGTGATCTCGGCGCGGACGTCCGCCGCACGGGCCGCGACGTCCAAATCGTAATACACGCGGTAGCGGACGATGGCCGCCTCGCCGAAGCCGTGAAGCTCCACGGCGCGGATCAGGCCGCCCCAGTTGTACCAGTCGACACGCTCAAGGGGAATGGTATCCTCAAGGTTATGGTAGGCGCTCACGCGGACGGTGAGGGTGTGCTTGCCGGCACCGAGGTGGGGAAGCTCCACCGCAAATTCCATAAAAGCACCGTAGTGCGAGGCGACGGGCTTGCCGTCCACCCACACGTCACACTCGTTGTTGACGGCACCGAAGACGAGGCGGACGTTATCGGTCTCGGCGACAAAGTCGGTAAAATACCAGACGTCGCCCGTATACGTAAAGAGATCAAGCTCAAGGTTCCAGCACGAGGGAACCGTGGCGAGGCGGAGGTCGGCGGGGGGAGTCTTGTACCACTCCTCGGCCTTGCCAACGCCATGGAAATCGGGCGTCATGCGCCAGGAATTCAGCTCCTGCACGCTCTTTCTGCCGATATCGAACATGCGAATCATAGAAAATGCTCCTTTTTCGTGGTTTTTCCGATATACGTTAATTATAGCATACGCGAATGGCACTTTCAAGGACGCAGGAAAAATTTTTTATGGATCTTTCGCCCCCTTTATGGACATTCCCTTGTACCGGAAAAGGAAAAATATAAATATTTTTCACCTTCGTCCGCTTCGCTCTTGACAAAGGCGGGGGACGGTGCTATAATAGGTTCGACATTGATCTTTAAGTCGGCACCGAGAGGCCGACAAGGTTCCCATACCGCGGCGTCACCCTTTGGGTGAGGTCTGCCTTTTTGTGAGCCCTGTCGGTGACAGGACTTTTTGTTTTTTCGGAGGACGGAATGCAAAAGAAAACACAGATCCTCGATGCGGCGGCGGTCTCCCGTGCGCTGGCCCGCATCACGCACGAGATCATCGAAAGGAGTCACGGCGCCGAGGACATCTGTCTTCTCGGAGTGAAAACGCGCGGCGTGCCTCTGGCCCAACGTCTGGCCGACAACCTCTACCGCTTTGAGGGCATCACGGTGCCCGTTGGCCTTCTTGACGTCACCCACCACCGCGACGACCTGACCGAGGCGGAGCGCGAGAGCGTGGTCGGCGAATGCCTTTTCCCCTGCGACGTAACGGGCCGCACCGTCATCATCGTTGACGACGTGCTGTACACGGGACGGACGGCGCGTGCCGCCATGGAGGCGGTGTTTGCCGCCGGCCGCGCGGGAGCGATCCGCCTGGCGGTGCTGGTCGACCGCGGCCACCGCGAGCTGCCGATCCGCCCCGATTACGTCGGCAAAAACGTGCCGACCTCCAAGACAGAAAAGATCTCGGTCCTCCTTACCGAATGCGACGGTGAGGACGGCGCCTACATCTGCGAGCTTTAAGACAAAAAGGTAAAGGAGATACAAGATGAAGCCCACAACGATCACGGAAGCGCTCACCGCCGCCACCGCCGAGGCCACCCGCTTTTTCTCCGAGCGTGGGCTCTCTTTTCCCTCTTCCTCTTATACCGTTCTTCCCGGCTTTTGCGACGTGCACGTGCATTTTCGCGAGCCGGGCTTTTCTTATAAGGAAACGATCGCCTCGGGCTCGCGTGCTGCGGCCCGCGGCGGCTACACCTCGGTCCTCACGATGCCCAACCTCTCCCCCGTGCCCGACAGCCGCGAGACGCTGGACCTTCAGCTTGACATCATCCGCCGCGATGCGGTGATCGCCGTCACCCCGATCGGGGCGATCACGCGCGGTGAGCGCGGTGAGGAGCTGTCCGATATGGCGGCCATGGCGCCCGATGTTGCCGGCTTTTCCGATGACGGCCGCGGCGTGCAGAGCGAGGAGATGATGAGGGCCGCTATGGAGCGCGCCCACGCGCTTGGCCGCCCGATCGTCGCGCATTGCGAGGTCAATGCCCTGCTCAACGGCGGCTACATTCACGACGGCGAGTACGCCCGCGCCCACGGCCACAGAGGCATCTCGTCCGAAAGCGAGTACGCCGAGGTCGAGCGCGACATCTACCTTTCCGAAAAAACGGGGTGCCCCCTGCACCTCTGCCACATCTCCACCAAGGAGAGCGTCGCCCTCATTCGCGCGGCCAAGGCCCGCGGGGCCGACGTGACGTGTGAGACGGGGCCGCATTACCTCGTTATGGACGACGGGGATCTTCAGGAGGACGGGCGCTACAAGATGAACCCCCCCCTGCGTGCCGCCGCCGACCGCCTGGCGCTCGTTGAGGGACTTCTTGACGGCACGGTGGATATGATCGCCACCGATCACGCGCCCCACTCCACCGAGGAAAAGAGCCGCGGCCTTGCGGGCAGCGCCTTTGGCATCGTGGGACTTGAGACGGCCTTTGCGACGGTCTATACCCACCTTGTAAGGACGGGCACCGTACCTATGGAGCGCGTGCTGGACGCACTGGTGACGGCACCGCGCCGCCGCTTCTCTCTGCCGCTTGACGGCTTCTCGCTCTTTGCTCTTGACGAGGAATTCACGGTCGATGCGCGTGACTTTCTCTCCAAGGGAAGTGCCACCCCCTTCCTCGGTCGCCGCCTTTTCGGCGTCAATCACCTCACGGTGACAAGCGGCCGCGCAGTCTACGAAAAATAAAAAATTTGACATAAAGCACACGGAGGAAACACCCATGCCAAAACGCCAAGATCTCAAAAAGATCCTCATCATCGGATCGGGCCCGATCGTTATCGGTCAGGCGGCCGAGTTTGACTACGCGGGCACCCAGGCCTGCCTCGCCCTCAAGGAGGAGGGCTACGAGGTCATTCTCTGCAACT
>JAFVYX010000207.1 GCA_017500625.1 Clostridia bacterium
CGGATCGTCATGCCCCAGGGAAGGAACGCCCCGAAGGACTGTCCGCCCCCGCCCCGGGCGTTCACCGTCACGGTGTCGTCCGGAAGCCCGCCGGTCCGGCGGGTGATCTCCGAGCCGAGGATCGTGCCGACAAGGGGCAGAAGTAGTCCGTAGAGTAATTCGATCTTCATAAAACTCCTATATCAACCGTTCACGTAATCAATGACCTCGTCGGTCCCCTCGGCCCTCATATCGAGGAAGAGGCGGTCGATCGAGGTGCCGTCGTCCTCATCGCGGAAGGTATAAACGATTCCCGGGCGCAGATAGACCTGCACGCGGTCGCGCGCGTAATCCACCTCGCAGAAGTCTTTTTCCGGTGCCGGGGTGAGCGACGAGAATTTTCGGCCGTGCAGGGGAAGAGTGACCAGCTCACCGAGGAAGGAGAAGATGCGGCCCGTGCCGCCCGCCTCCTCGGGATAGTAGACCACGGTCTCACCGCGTACGGTGTCCGCCATCACACGCCCGTCCTTACCGATCAGCTGCCAACGACCGCCTTCGTCCGCCACGGGCGTTCCCGCGGGGCGGTCGACCGTCATAGAAACGAGCTTGCCAAGATACTTTTTCTCTGCCGGCGTGAAAAGATTCTGAGCGCGGCCGCAGGCGTAGGTGTAGTAAATGGCGTGCAGACCACACACCGCTGCCGAAATGTGATTGCGGTGGAGCCAATCGGGGAGCATCAGTGCGCCGTCGGTATCGATCGGGAGATCGAGGCAGGCCAGCGCCATCACGCGAGCGCGGCGCTCCTTTTCCTCCTCGCCCGAGTGCGTATCGTGCAGACGGGAAACGTCAATGAGATGCTCAAAGCGCGGGTCGGCCAACGTGGCGTTCAGCATCGCATCGGGCTTCACGGCCTTGGCCGCCCTTGAGAACATTTCATAATAGAGGTAATACTCGCGCATGCCGATACCGCGCTCGGGGTGAGCGTACGCCGTGGCAAGGGCAGGATCACGCAGATTGGCAAGGAAATCAAGCTTTACGGCATCGGCATTAAGGCAGCCCTCACCGTCGCCAAAGAGGATCTTGGCCGTTTCGCGGAGAAATTGCTCGGCCCCGTCCGAGGTGTAGTCCATAGCGTAGCAATTCGGGAAGCTATCGAAGTAGCGCCCCGTCATTGTATCGTCCGAAAGAACGCCCAGACGCTTGGCGCGGCTTTCCACGCCGTTGTCGATCTTCTCGAACATCGGGGTGTACCACAGCATCACGCGGTGACCGCGCGCGTGCATATCGTCAATGAGCCCCCGCAGATCGGGAAAACGCGCCTCGTCCACGCACGGACCAATCGAGTGGGGAAGCTGCCAGGAGTCGTCAATGCAGATGACCATATGCCGGACCCCGAAATCGTCCTCGCAGCGCCGCACAAAGTCGCGCACCCAAGCGTCGTCGATGAGCTGCCCGACACGCCTCTCGATCAGCTGATCACCATAGGTGCAGAACTGCGGATACTTCCACCATTCGGGGAGATCGTTCCACGAGGGACGGCGGGGGGTATACGCTCCGAAGCGCTCAAGAAGCGTGCGGAACAGCGAGATGCCGTCGTACTCGTCCGTCGGGAAGGAGATCAGCACGCGCGGGATCTCGTAGACCTCACCCTCGCTGAATTTTTTGTGGCCTCCGCAGCTCTCAATGAGAAAGCTGCCGTCCTTTTCCATACGGCACATGCGCGTATCGGGAATGTCCAGAAGACCGTAGGAGATCCAGCCCGCAGGGCAGCCGAGTGAGAAATTTAGCATCGGCGGCGTATGGTAGCCGTTGGCCGAAATGTCGGGAAGCGAGGAATAGAAGGCGCAGTTCCTTGTGTTGTTGTTCCTCGGCTGAGGCGTAAACGCGCGGTCAAAGCCCAGGGGAGCGATGGTACCGCCCACAAACAGCTTGGTGTCGACAACCGAAAGCCCTCCCGGTGCTGCCGTAAGCGAAGCCGCTACGGTAACGGCATCACCGTAAAAGGTGAAAAGAATACTTGACACCTCGTCGCGAAAGAGCGCGTGCGTTTCATCGCTCTCCACAAGCGTTGGGGCATAGGTCTTACCGTTCACCGAAAACGCGGCGGGGAGAGTGACAAAGGGCTTTTCTTCGCGGAGAAGCGAGAGCCCTCTCTCCTTTAAGGATACGGAATAGAGATCGTGATGGTTCATGCTTACCTCCAAAAAATGCCGCACGGTGCGTGCGGCATTTTCTATTAAAGCTTTGTCGTCTGTGTTTTCAGCTGAACGTCGTGAGCGCCGCCCTCAACGATGCTGACCGAGGAAACAAGCGTAAGCTTGGCCTTTTGCTGAAGCTCGGGAATGGTGAGCGCACCGCAGTTGCACATTGTCGAACGAACCTTGCTGAGAGTGACCGCCACATTATCATGAAGAAGGCCGGCATAAGGCACATAGCAGTCGACACCTTCAACAAATGAAAGCTTTGCCGCACCGCCCATGTCATATCTCTGCCA
>JAFVYX010000208.1 GCA_017500625.1 Clostridia bacterium
CTGCGACGAAATTTTTGATAGGCGAAGGTATAAAGAAAAATCCATCACAGACTCTCGTCCATGATGGATTTTTCTTCGTCCTACTCGGTTAGCGTGATTTCTTCGTTAAGAACATTACGCTAAAAGGGAGCGTTCTTTTTAGCTTTGCAGGAGCAGGTCACCCTCACGGATCCAGCCGAGGCGGCGGAGAAGAAGTCCGCCCGCCCAGGAAAAAACAGCGGGAAGGACGAAGCAGACAAGGAGGAGCCCCAGCCAATCGACAAAGCCGACCGTGGCAGGGTACTCGCCGCCGTACCAGCCGAGAATGATGCCGATAGGACCGAGCAGGCCGCAGGTGCCCATGCCCGAGTTGATCGCCGCGCCGTACATTTTGATACCGAAGAGGCAGGTAGCGATCGGGCCGGTGATGGCTGAGACGACCACGGGCGGGAGCCAGAGACGGGGATTCTTCACAAGGTTGGGCATCTGAAGCATGCTGGTGCCGATCCCCTGCGAAACGAGGCCGCCGATGCCGTTCTCACGGAAGCTCATCACGGCAAAGCCGACCATATGGGCGCAGCAGCCCGCCACGGCGGCACCGCCCGCAAGAGCCAGCCCCTCGGCATTGGCGGGAACGACACCGCCGACCATCGCGCCCGAAAGGCCGATGGCGGCGCAGATCGCGGCCGAGGAAATGGGGAGCGTGAGGGCGATACCGATGACCACCGACACGAGGATGCCCATAATGAAGGGCTGCTGAAGCGTGGCCCAGCCGATGAAGGAGCCGACGTAGCTGACGAGCTTGCCGATGTAGCCCGCGAGCAGGACCGAGAGGCCGCCGCCGACAAAGACGGTGACAAAGGGAGTGACGAGGATATCGACCTTGGTCTCCTTGGAGACCGCCTTGCCGAATTCCACGGCGACGATCGTGATGAGAAGGACGGCGAGAGGCCCTCCCGCGCCGCCCTGACCGTTGGCGATCATACCGACAAGGGCCGAGGAATACATCACAAGCGGCGGGGCCTTCAGGGCGTAAGCAATGGCCACAGCCATGGCACAGCCCGCGGCCTGAGCGCCGTAGCCGCCGATGGTTTTAAAGAAGGAAAGAAAGGGAATAAGACCGATGGCGTTGAAAATGGTAGCGATGAGGAGCGAGCCGAAAAGGCCGAGGGCCATGGCGCCCAGCGCATCGATGCCGTAGCGCTTGCCCGAAAACACGATGTCCTTACGGGCGAGGAAGGTGCGAAGCTTTGTGAGAAAGAGCTTTTCACTCTTTGGCGTACCGTTTTTTTCCATAAGAATATATCCTTTCGTTTATAATTTGAAACTAAGTATAGCACAAAACGGTGGGGTTGTAAAGCCCCAACAAAAAATTTGTCGTTTCGCACAAAAAGATCGAACGCGAGCCATTGTTTTCTGTGCGTTTACTGCCACGTCACAGTTTTGACGTGAAGGGGCGCGAAGCATGGCGGGAAAGGACGAATGTGTCGGCGCGTTCTCGGTTTGTTCACGGTTTGGACATCAAAGGTTATGATAGGTTTTGTTTACACGATCGGTTTTTTCGCGAGAGCGTAAGTGGTGGATAAAAAAAAGAGAGAGCCGAAGCCCTCTCTGCAAGTGTGCTTGTAAGCCGGGTTCTGTACCCACGTGCGTGGGCCGCGACCATCTATCTTTGCCGTGCGTTACCGCACGGCTCGGAGCTGCCTCCTGCCGCCATCGGGATCGGCGGGGAGCCGTGGCGCTTGCGCGCCCCCAAAGGCGTTGCTTCGGATAGGGTTTACAGGGCACCCCACGTTACCGCAGGGTCGGTGAGCTCTTACCTCGCCTTTCCATCCTTACCGCTTTCGCGGCGGTTTATTTCTGTTGCACTTTCCCGGAGGTCACCCTCGGCGGACGTTATCCGTTATCCTTCCCCTATGAAGCCCGGACTTTCCTCACGATACGACCTTTCGGCATAATATCGCGCGGCCGCGCCGCATACTTGCGCTTTGATTATACACGCAAAGCGGCGCTTTGTCAAGCCGAGCAGGGGGCTGACGGGC
>JAFVYX010000209.1 GCA_017500625.1 Clostridia bacterium
AGGTAGAAGAGAACGGGGAACTTGAAGGTCTCCGAGCTCTGCAGGGGGGTGACGCCGTGCGCCCAGACGGCGGCAAACACCATGAAGGCACAGGCGAGAATGGCAAAGGAGGGAACGACGAATCTCTTGAAGACGGGGAGGTCCTTTTCCTTCTTCATCCACAGAATGAACATCGGGATATAGAGGGCGTAGATCGTGACGATCGGAAGCTCGGACGAGTCGAAGTTGAAGAGCCCGAACCAGCCGCCGTTCGGCTCAAGGTTGGCACCGTAGAAGTAGAGGAGCCAGGCCGCGCAGATGAAAAGGCCGAGGATCGAGGAGTTGTGCGCGACGTTGGTGCTCTTGTCGATCTGGCGGAGAGTCAGGGGGGAGGGCCCTTGGTTACGGACGGCAATGGCGTAAAAGCCGCGCGTCGAGCCGACCATAAGGCCGTTGAGCGTACCGAGGCAGGAGATGACGATGCAGATGTTGAGGAACACGCCGCCGACCTTACCGAACACGTTGGAGAAGGCCACGGGAGCGCCCTGGTCGGGGTTCATCAGCACCTCGGTCGAGGCACCGCCCGCAACGCCGATATAATAGAGGATATACGCCGCCACAACGATCGCAGCGCCGATGACCAGCGCAAGGGGCAGGTTCTTCTTCGGATTCTTCAGCTCGGCGTTGATCGAGGTAGCCACGATCCAGCCCTCATAGGCAAAGACGGTCGCCACGACCGCGGCAAACAGACCGCCGCCGATGCCGCCGGTGGCTTCGCCGATCACGGTGGTGAAGTTTTCACCCAAGGTGCCGCGGAAGGCGCCGACGATCGTACCGACGATCGCCATCAGCGTGATGGGGACGAGCTTGATGACGGTGGCGCTGACCTGGAATTTACCCGCGATCTTCGGCGAGAGGGCGTTCACGGTGTAGGAGGCGACAAGGAAGAAGCCCGAAAGCGCCATGACTTGAGGGCTGACGAGCGACCAGCCGAACATCACGCCGAAGTAGCGCGCCGAGACCCAAGCAAGCACCGAGGTCATAGCGGGGTAGTAGATCGTGACCATAAACCAGGCAAGGTAGTAGGCAAAGCCGCGACCGCAGGTGGCCTCGGCGTAGTCGACAACGCCGCTGACCTTCTCGTACTTGGTCGCCATAATGGCAAATTGCGCCGAGCAGATGATCATGATAAGACCGGTGATGGCCCACGCCGCAATGCCGAGAGGCATATTGCCGCCCGTGGCAACGAGGACGTTCTGCGCCTTGAAGAAGACGCCCGAGCCGATGACCGTACCGACCACCATGCAAATGGCGGTGATAAGACCGAACTTACGCGTTAGCTTTTCCATAAGCTTTTCTCCTAAAAATAATTAATAGTATAGTCGTAGACAACGACACCTTATTGTATAACGAAAGCGTCCCTTTGTCAATCCCTATTTGCAAAAAGACTCTCCCTTTATTCCTCGGTCGAAGCGCTCAGGGCCTCGCCCGCCTTGAGGAAGCAAATGGCGATCCTCTGCGTCCGCCCCTCCTCCTCAAAAAGGTCGGGGGTGGCAAACGCGGCGGAAAGTGCCGCGGCACCTGCCGTGGCGGTACCGTTGTAGGTGAAGACGATGCTGCCGTCGGCGGCCCTTGTAAAGACGTTTTCCGTCCCCTTCACAAAGCGAATGAGCATGGTGTCTCCCTCGGGAACGTCGGCCGCGCTCAGAGAACGGACGGTCACGTTCGTCACCGCCTTGATCGCGGCGATATACTTCGTGGCCATGTCCTCGTGCGCGTCCTCGATCACCACACGGTACTCGGTCAGGTTTGCGCCGCCAAGGTAAAGCGAGGTCTTGGTGACGGTGTCCTTGCCCGAGGTGAGGATCTTCTGCATGTTGGGGAACGCCACACCCAGCTTGTTCTTATAATGCGTGGCAAAGTTCTTGAGCGTCGGGGTGGTCTGGAAGGTCTTGTGATCGGGAGTCTCGTAATAGAACGTATCCTCCTGGCCTGCGCGCTCCAGCACCACGTACGCCGAGAAGATAAGACGCTCGGCGGCGTTCTCGGTCATGCGCTCGTAGGCGAAGCAGGGCGCACCGCCGTAGGTGCCGCCGTAGAGGTTAGGGTCGGCAAGATAGCCGAGGCCCGTTTTGTAGGCGGCGGCCATCTGAGAGCCCGAGACCTTGGGCACGTACGTACCGTTCTCCTTCGTGACACCCAAGGCGGCGGCGTTGCCCAAGGTGTGGAACAGCGCGCCGAAATTCACGGTGTAGCCCGCCGTCTCCAGCTGCTGGAGAATAGCAGTATCCACGGTGTAGAGGGCTCTTGCGCCCAGGGCTCCCGTGGTGGTCATCTGGTAACCGACAAAGGCGAGCAGATCGTCCGCGAGGGCCTCGCCGAGGTAGCGGACCTTATAATCGGCCAGCGTCTCGTCAAGGCGCTTCTGAACGATCGGCTGCAGCGAGGGCAGCTCGGCGTCCACGTCGGCAAACGATTCGTAAAGATGCTCAAGGATCACCTCGTCAACGCCCACAAGGGCCGAAAGGTCGGCGTCCACGTTCATGGCGATGGCGCGGAAGCGCTCGGCCGCCGTCGAAAGCGTCTTGCCCTCGAAGAAGGCCGCGGCCGAAAGGACGGGCTCTCGCTCGGGGTAGTTAGCGTAGTCGCGCTGAAGAATGGCGTCCACGGCCGCGTCCACGGCGGCCTGCTTCTCCTCGGCGGTGGCCCCCTCGGCGAGGGCGGCGAGGGCGGCATAGACCTCGGCCTGGTTGGCGGCGGGCAGGGCGCGCACCTCGTTGGCGTCGATCTCACCCGCGACCACGGCGGCACGGAAGGCATCGCGCGCCTCACCCTCACCGTGGAAGGAGCCGTCAAGCAGGAAGTCGAGGCGCCCCTTGATGGCCGCGGCGATCTCCTCACGGGTGTTGGTGAAGGTGAGATCCTGGATCTCTCCCTGTGCGATGAAGGCGATCTCGTTCTCCGAAAGACGCGTCATCTCGGAGATGTCGATGCGGAAATACTTGCAGAGGTCGGCCATATGGTTCTGGCGCCGCTCGGCGGCGGTCAGGGCGCGGTCATAGAAGCGGAAGGCGTAAAAATCGGTCTCGATGTTCGCCGTGGCGTAGTTGCCGACGATGCAGGCACCGCCAAGCCCCGTGTTCTTATCGTTTGTCGGGATATCCTTGGCGATCTCGAGGTTATTCGACCATGCCGAGGTCAGAAGCGCCGCGGTGCCGGCGTCATAGTCGGCCGTGCGGTTCTGCTGGATCGTCAGGGGGAAGGGCTTCCCCTGCGGCACAAGGAGGGTGGCGCCGGGGAGCGTGTAGGAGGAGGTGCCGCCGTTACCGTAGTCCCTGATCTGCTTGAAGAGGACGGCGTTCGAGGAGGCCGTCATATAGAGCGCCGAGTCGCGGAGGGTGAAGATGTGATGGTCAAGGGCCGTCGGCTGGGCGACCACCAGGTCGGCGGTGATCAGGCCCTCGTAGGGAATGTTCGACACGCGCAGCATGCAGTTGGACGTCTGGTGGCCGACGTGAATGTAGCCGTTTTCCAGAGTAAAGGTGGGCTTTTGCTTTTCGCCCGTTGCGTCCTGGTAGTCCTTGGTGCCAAAGGAGGAAAGCCCGATCGCAAGGTAGGAGTTGTAGGGATCGCCCTCCTCATCAAAGCGCGTCTTGGCCGCGTAGGTGAAGGAGCTGAACAGGAGGCGGAACTGCGTCTCATAGGTGGAGATCGCGGCGGAGAAGGCGTTCGTCCACTTGGTCGGAGTGTCGTCATTCATCACCACGCGGTTCTCAAGCTTTGTCAGGTCAACAAAGGTGCTGGTCGTCGCGTAGGTGGCCTCGGTCCAAGGCGCGGTAGGCTCCTCGCCCTCCTCACCCTCAATGAGGGGGATCGGCTCGTAGGTGGCCTCGTCCTTATCGCGGATGCCGTCGCCGTCGGTGTCGGTCCAGGTCTCGATGGCGATGTAGGTGCCCTCGCCCTCGTCACGCTTGCCGTTTTCGTTGACGTCGTCAAAGCATTCCACGGCGCGGATCACCTCGCCCTCGTCACGCTCACCGTTCGCGTTGGCATCGGTGAACACGTCCACAAGGTAATAGACCTCGGCCTTTTGCTCCTCACCGTCACCGTTCTTGTCGTAGAAGATCGTAATCTTCTGCTTGTATTCGTATTTGTCCCAGGTGATGGGCTGGGTGGGAAGCTCGGGCACGGTATTGCCCCAATGCTCGTTCAAGCGGTAAAAGTCCGCTCCAAAAAGGAGACCGTCTTGCACGTAGAGCTTGTTGTATTCGCTCTCGTCGATCTCGGGGTACACCTCGCTTCCTGTGCCCTCGGCAGCACCGATGAGGGGGGTGACGACCGAGAGAAGAAAGGAAAGTGCCAGGAAAAGGGAAAATACTCTCTTTTTCATAGGGAACTCCTTAAATAAAATACAGTATAACAATCCTATTATAACATATTAATACAACGAGCGCAAGATGCAATTTTTCCTGATCCTCATCATAAATACGGCGCGCGCCGCATAGAGTGGTAGCAAGAATGACGGCAGATGCCGGGTGCAAAGGAGAAAACAAGCATGGAACAGAACGAAAGCAAGCGTTCCCTGGGGTGCCTTGAGAGTGATGCCTGTCGGGAAACGCTCACATCTGAGGTCAGCGTTGAGCATACGCTTCCCGATTATATGCCGGAGATCCGTCGGGTGAGGCGGATCGACGCCCGCGCCATTCCCTCGGGAAAATACGTGGAGAACGGAAGCTGCGAGTTTTCGGGCATCGTTGCCTACACCGTCATCTACACCGACGGTGATGGCCGCCTGGCGGCCGCCTCGCTGAATGCCGATTACACCGTTCCATGCCGCATGCGCGGCACGGGCGCTCCCGGCGCCGCGTATGCGGATATTGAGGTGGAGTCCACCGTCTGCCGCCTTGGCGGGCCGCGCAGGATCGGGCTGCGCTCCACGCTGAAGTGCCGTCCCCACCTCATTGAGTGCATCGAGCTTATCCCCCCCGCGACCGAGGGTCTCGAGTGCCTTACCCGCCCCGTGCTTCACCGAAAAACGCTGGTGGCCGAGGTCGGAGAGATCCCCGTTTACGATTCGTATGCGATCGCGGGCATCAGCCCCGACGAGGTGCGCCCCCTCTTTTGTGACGGCACCTTCCAGCCGGCCGACGGCCGCGCCTCGGGCGGCGCGCTCACTCTGCGCGGCACCGCCAACGTCCGCGTGGTGGCCTTAGGGCGTGACGGTGCGCCCCTCACCTTTTCGTCACGGATCCCCGTGGAGCGGGAGGTGACGCTGGAGGGGGCGGAAAGCGGCGACGTTCCCCTCATCGTCGGTCGCCCCACCACCCTCTCGGTCCGTGCAACGTCGGACGGTGAGGGCGGCACGCGCCTTGAGCTTGACGGCGCCCTGGAGTGTGAGGTGCGTCTTGTGAAGAATGAGGAAAGCACGCCCCTTCTTGGGGTGTATTCCACCACCTCTCCGCTGGAGGTCGCTACCCGTAACCACACCGCCGAGCGCGCGCTCGGCTCGGTCAGCACCTCGTACACCGTCAGCGGCAGCACCGCCCTTGTGGGTGAGGAGCGCGCCGCCACCGTCCTCGATACCGCCGCCACCGCCACCGTCCGCAAGATCACGGTGGAGGAGGGGCGCGCCGTGGTCCTCGGTGACGTCAAGGTCGGCATGCTGCTTGCGGGGATCCCTGCGGGCGAGGATACCGAGGTGCCCTGTCACGCGGTGGAGTACACTCACCCCTTCCGCCTTGTGACCGAGCTGGCGGTTCCCGCAGGAAGTGACGTCCGCTACGAGTGCTGCGTCAGCGCCGTCGGCTCGCGCGGTCGCATCGAGGACACGGGCTACTCCGACGATACCGAGCTGCGCCTGCTTCTCACCGCGTACGTCCCCACGCCCCTCACGGTGGTGGAGAGCGTACGCCCCGTGAGCGACGCCACCTACCCCGTGCGCGAGGGCGTCATCACCGTGGTCTATCCTGAGGAGGGCGACAGTCTCTGGTCGGTGGCCGAGCGCTATCATACCACGGTCGCCTCGCTCGCCGCGCTCAATCACCTGGACGGGGAGGAGCTTGGCGATCCCGCCGATCCCGCCTCGCTCTTTGACGTCGGGCATCTTCTTGTGGAGTGAGCGCCTGTCGGAGCGGGCGGTCGAAACGTAAAAAAAACAAAAAAATTTTGGAAAATCTATTGACTTATTGAGAATAATTCTCTATAATATAGACAGAAGCCCGAAAGGGAAATCCAAAGAAAGTAGGAAAACGATATGAAAAGATTTACAAGATTTACCGCCGTTGCCCTTGTGGCCGTCCTTCTGCTCCTCTCGCTTGTCAGCTGCGGCAAGCAGAAATCGCTCATAAAGGCCTATACCGAGGCGGGCTATGACGTGACCGAGACGCTTGCCACGAACGAGAAGGTCAAGGCCTTCTTCACGCTTCTCGGCTACACCGAGGACGAGATCGATGAGCTTGACGACCAGAGCTTCATCACGGTCTATAAGGGCGTTGTTCCCACCGCCCTCATCGTCTGCTACTCCTCGTCCTTTGATCTCAAGGACGATCTCATCGAGGAGGAGAACGGCGTGAAGGACACGAGCGTGTACGACAAAGCCAAGGCCGAGGGCCGCATCAACGGCAACTGCCTGCTCCTCTACGCGATCGGTAAGGCCGACGTGATCTTCGCGGGGAACTGATAGAAATCGACAAAAAGAGCCGCCTTCGGGCGGCTTTTTTGCGTTTGTGTCGGGGGCGCCTTTAACAAAATAAAAACAAATTGCCAATTTTCCCGAAACAAACCTCGGGTATAATGAAGGTGGTATCTTCGAAAACGGTATTCGGGAGGCAGGAGATGAAAAAGAAGTATAAGGTGAGAACGGGTAGGACGACGATCGAGCGGGAATACAATTACATTCCCGTCCGTTACATTCTTGCCGTCCTCATTTCTCTCTTTGAGATCCTTGCGATCATCGGCGTTGTGGTGGCGTGCTGTTATTACGTCCCCTATTTCTACGTGGCCGCCTTCCTTACGCAGGTCTTTTGCGTTCTTAAGATCATCGCCTCGGACGACAATCCCGATTACAAGGTGCCGTGGCTGTTGTTTGTCCTCGTTTTGCCGGTGGCAGGGTTTATGCTGTACTTTCTCTTTTATTCGCGGAAGCTCCAAAAGAAGTTTATCCGCCGTCTTAGTGAGCTTAAGCGCTATCGGTATGAAATAGGATCGACCGCGCTCTTAGAAGCTCTGGAGGCGGAGAACGTCCACGCGGCGGCGCAGGCCAGAATGCTCTGCAAGGTGTCGGGGGCGAGTGTGTTTGGCAACACAAGGCAGACCTATTACCCTCTGGGCGAGGCCCTGTGGGAGGCCATGCTCTCCGACCTTGAGAGGGCCGAGCGCTTTATTTTTATGGAGTATTTCATCATTGAGGAGGGCGTGTTCTGGGATTCGATCCTCGATATCCTGAAGCGCAAGGCCGCCACGGGGGTCACGGTGCGTGTGCTTTACGATGACATCGGCTGTATGAGCACTCTCCCCGGGGATTATCACAAGACCTTAAGGAAATACGGCATTGAGGCCTCGCCCTTCTCGCGGCTGCGCGGCAACGCCGACAGTGAGTTCAACAACCGCAACCACCGAAAGATCACCGTGATCGACGGCCGTGTGGGCTACACGGGCGGCGTGAATCTGGCCGACGAATATATCAACGTCAAAAGGCGCTTCGGCCATTGGAAGGACACGGCGATCCGCCTTGAGGGAGAGGCCGTCTTTGAGCTGACTCGGCTCTTTCTTATCGATTACGGTATGGGGGCAAAAACGCTCCCAAAGGCCTCGCCCTTGCACTATCCGAGCTCGGCCGCGACCGCAGCCGAAGGATACGTGATCCCGTTCGGTGACGGCCCCCGTCCTTTGTACGAGCGTCGGGTGGGGAAGAGCGTCATTCAGAATATGCTGGCCACGGCCACACGGTATATGTATATGACAACGCCCTACCTGATCATTGATAACGAGCTGTGCGGGAGCATTGAAAATGCCGCCCTCCGGGGCGTGGACGTCCGCATCATCGTTCCGCACATACCCGATAAACGCGTGGTCTTCGGCATAACGAGAAGCTTTTATCAACGCCTGATGAGGGCGGGCGTGAGGATCTACGAGTACACCCCCGGCTTCCTTCATGCCAAAAGTTATATCGCCGATGACGATTACGCCATGATCGGTACGATCAACCTCGACTACCGCAGTCTTGTCCACCACTTTGAGAACGGGGTGTGGCTCTACCGCTGCGAATGCCTCGGGGATATCAAAAGGGATATCGAAGCGACCATGGCAAGCTCCGCCGAGGTAACGCCCGAGATGCTTAAGACCGGCCCCCTCACCCGATTGATCCGCGCGGTGGTCAGGATCTTTGCCCCGATGCTGTGACTGCGGAGGGAAGACGGAAGCGGAAAACCGAAAAGTGTCACGGCTTTATCGGAAATTCTCGGCTTTATAACATTTCGTAAACCTTTTGGAAGCAAAACCGCAAAAAAAGGACGTTACAATGGAATCACAACAAACGAAAGTGAGGAAATTGCAATGAAGAAAAACGAAAAGCTCCTGGCGGCGGCCATTCGTGCCGAATATGAGGAGAAGCCCTCGGGTGAGCTGGAGGCTCTCCGCGAGCTGGATGCCCGTGTCAAGCGCCCGGCCTATGCCTTTGCCTATTCCTATGGCACGGTCGGCGCGCTTGTGCTTGGGACGGGAATGTCCCTGGCGATGAAGGTCATCGGTAACGCTATGGTCCCCGGTATCGCAATCGGCCTGGTAGGGATCGCTGTGGTCAGCACCACCTATTCGATATACCAAAAGATGCTCGCCTCTCGTCGCCAAAGGTATAAGGGGGAGATCGAGGCCCTTTGCCGGAGGATCGAGGATTCCGACAGGGACGAATAAAGCTACGACCGTCAAGATCTTAAAGAAGAAAAGGAGAATACTATTATGGGTATCAAAGCATTTTTCAAGAAGGCATTCAGTGACATGAAGAGGAGCGCCAAGGCACAGCACGAGGTTGACAAGGCCAACTGGGCGGCCGCCAAGGCGGAATCGCGCGCACAGTGGGAGGAGGCCAAGGCCATGAGCGATCCCAACCGCCGTGAGGCGGTGTTCCAGGCGCAGAGAGACGAGCAGATCGCAAAGGCCAATGAGCGCCGTGCCGCTGCCGAGGAGCGCATCAACAACGTAAAGAAATGAAGTCTTTGAAAAATCAGGCGTCATCGCTTGCGATCGCCTGATTTTTTTGCAAAATGCCGAGGGCGCAAACAAAACGTTAACATTTCGGTGGTATAATGATAGCGAAAGACAAGGAACGGAGAAGGGGCTATGTTTAAAATTTTAGTTGTCGAGGACGACCGGGACCTCAATCGCTCGGTGTGTGCGTTTTTGAATGGCAGCGGCTATGAGGCCATCGGTTGTCTTGATGCCGAAAGCGCTTACGACGAAATGTATAAGACGACCTTCGACTGTATCGTGTCGGATATTATGATGCCGCGGATCGACGGCTTTGAGTTTGCAAAGACAGTGCGCACGCTGAACGCCGATATCCCGATCCTCTTTATGACCGCTCGGGACGATTTCGCATCTAAGCAGAGGGGCTACCGCATCGGCATCGACGATTATATGACAAAGCCCATCGACCTTGATGAGCTGTTCTTGCGTATCGGTGCGCTTCTTCGCCGTTCCAAGATCGCAGCCAGCCGTCGCCTTGAGGTTGGTAATTTCGTGATGGACGCCGACGAGAGAAGCGCAACCTTGAACGGCCGTGAGATCGCCCTCACGGCAAGAGAATTTGATCTTCTCTATAAGCTCCTGTCCTATCCCAAAAAGACCTTTACGCGTACCCAGCTCATGGACGAATTCTGGGACGTGGATACACAATCGGGGACACGGACGGTGGACGTGTATATGACAAAGCTTCGCCAGAAGCTCTCGGAGTGCGATTCCTTTGAGATCGTGACCGTGCACGGACTTGGCTACAAGGCGGTGATCCAATGAAAAAGCCGACATTTCGCGGCGTCCTTCGGGAGTTTAGCAGCTTCCTTTTGTTCTTTCTGTCGGTAGGATTTGTGGTGTCCTGCTGTATGACGCTCTTTCTCAACGTATTGTCAAAGGAAATGGGACTCGTTTATACCCCCGACAATATTGCAGAAGCGGCAAAGATCACCTTTCTCAACGTGGTCATAATTACCGTGCTTTTCAAAACCGCTGACTTTATCCGCAGAAAGATCATGGTGGATCAACCGGTTAAGCGGATCACGGAAGCCGCAGAGAACATTATGAAGGGCGATTTTTCCGTCCGTGTTAAGCCCATGCACGGATCGGGCATGGAGGGCTTTGATCAAATTGGCGAGTCGATCAACGCGATGGCAGAGGAGCTTTCGAGCGTAGAGACTCTGCGAACAGATTTTATCGCTAACGTATCACACGAAATGAAGACACCGCTTGCCGTGATGCAGAATTACGGAACTCTCCTGCAACAGCCGGGACTATCGGAAGACGCAAGGCTTGAGTATGCAAGGGCAATAACCGATGCATCGCGTCGGCTTGCCGATATGATGACGAA
>JAFVYX010000210.1 GCA_017500625.1 Clostridia bacterium
GCCGCCCTATCTCTTTGCGATCTCGGCGCCTCGCCGCTGCTGGCGGCACGCGTGGGCACTGACAGTCACGGGGCCGCCCTGATGCGCCTTTACGAGCAGGCGGGACTGGAGCCGCAGGATATCACCATTGACGCGCGCGCGGCCACAGGCCTTCGCATCGCGATGCAGGAGGATAGCGGCAACAGTCGCGCCATCTACTATCCGGGCGCAAACCGCAATCTCCAGCTCTCGGACGTGGAGCGTGTGCTCGTCAGCACCCTGCCTGAGGCGTTGTATATCAGCGCTGACGTGCCGGCAGAAACGCTGATCGGCACCGTGCGCCTTGCTACCTCGCGCGGCATTTCCGTCTTCTTTGACGGCGGCGGCATCGACCCCGATTTCCCCCTGCACGGCCTGTCCGGCATCGAGTTCTTCTGTGCCGACGATAAGGATATACACGCCCTCACCGGCACCTTTCCCGCCGGTACCGACAGCTGCCTGAAGGCGGCCGTCGCGCTCGAAAAGCGCGTGCGTGCCCACTACTACGTCATCAAGCTTGGCGATCGCGGCCTGTTCGTTTATGACGGCAAGTATTGCCATATGGTTCCCGGCTACGGTGTCCGTATGCCGGAGGATATGCCCCTGCCGGAGGCGCTTGGGCCGGCACTTTTGCTGGAATACCTGCGCGGCGGGCGTGACGTGCTGCTTTCCTGCCGCTTCGCCATGGCGCTCTCGGCCTTGCTTGTCAAGAACGGCGCCGATCCGAATTATTTCCCCACCGTTGACGAAATCCGGGACTTTGCTACCCGTCATTAAGGAGGCCAGATCATGCCTTATCAGTACAGAACCTTCACCTACGCGTCGAGCGACGGTAAGAACCACATCGCCGCCCATCTTTATACCCCGACCGACAAGGCCGTGCGCGGCATCGTGCAGATCGCACACGACCTATGCGACTACACCGAGCGCTATGAGCGCCTGGCTGAAGTGCTTTGCCACGCGGGCTATGCCCTCTGCGGCGGTGACTTCCTTGGCCACGGCAAAACCGTGCGCCACTCCTCCGACCTCGGCTTTTTCGCGTCGGAGGACGGGGCTGACACGCTCGTGACCGACCTGCACAAGCTCACGCTCCTTCTGCGCGCACAGTTCAAGGGCGCGCCCATCATTCTCACCGGCGTCGGTATGGGTGCCTTCGTGACCCGTATCGCCGCCACCAGCTATTATCGTGACATTGACGGTGTGGCGCTCCTGTCCCCCGCACAGCCGCCGCTGCCCTTCCTCTTCCGTATGATCGGCAACCGCATCGCCCGCAAGCAGGGCGAGCGCGCGTACTCCCCCTTCCTTGACCGTGTCGTGTTCGGCTTCAACAACTGGCGCATTGAGCGCTTTGATGCCGTCGGCCGCGATTGGCTCTCGCGTGACGAGGAGGTCGTTGCCGCCGCCGTCGTCGATCCGCTTTGCAACTTCCGCCCGACCGCGCTCGCTTATGCCGACCTCTTCCTGATGGCCGAGCGTGCCGCCTCCGCCAAGTGGGGCAAGGACTATCCGAAGAGCATGCCCACCTTCATCGCGGCAGGTGACGCTGACCCCGTCGGCCGCTACGGCAAGGCCCCCGCGGCCATTTCCGCCCGCTACTCCTCCTTCGGCGTCAAGGACGTCACGCTCCACCTCTATGCGGGCGCGCGCCACGACCTTGTCAACGATACCGAAAGCGAAACCTTCTTTGAGGACTTCACCACGTGGATCGTCGAGCGTTTCTAAACCCGATCGTCGCCGTCGTCGGCCCGACCGCGTCGGGAAAAACGGCGCTCTCGATCGCGCTCGCCCGCGCGCTGAATGCCGAGATTCTGTGCTGCGACTCGATGCAGATCTACCGCGGCCTTGACATCGGCACCGCCAAGCCCACCCCCGAAGAGCAGGCCGCCGTGCCGCACCACCTCGTCGACATCGCCGACCCGCGCATCCCCTTCTCGGCCGCCGACTACGTCAGCGCCGCCATCCCCGTGCTGGCTGGGCTCGCTTCGCGCGGCAAAAACGCCGTTCTTTGCGGCGGCACCGGTCTGTGGCTCGACGCGCTTCGCCGCGGCGGGGAGGAAAACGATCTGATCCCCGGCAAAACCGCCCTGCGCGAGCAGCTGGAGCAGGAGGCCGAAACCGAAGCCGGCCGCGCCGCGCTCGGCGCGCGCCTTGCGGAGGTCGATCCCGTATCGGCCGCGTCCATTCATCCGAACAACATCCGGCGCGTCATCCGCGCGCTGGAGGTCTATATCGCCACCGGCACCCCGAAAAGCGAGTGGGACCGCCGCTCAAAAGCGCGCCCCGCCGCCTATGACATCCGCCCGATCGGCATCCGCTTCCCCCATCGCGAGCGCCTGTACGCGCGCATCGATACGCGTGTAGACGCCATGGTCGAGGCCGGCCTTTTTGAAGAAACCGCGCGCCTTTTGTCCGAGGGTGCCCTGCCCGCCGGCAGCACCGCCGCACAGGCGATCGGGTATAAGGAGATCGCCACCGCCATCACCGGCACGCGCACGCGTGACGAAGCGATCGCCGACCTCAAAACCGCCACCCGCCGCTACGCCAAGCGCCAGATGACCTGGTTCTCGGCGGACGAGAGCGTCTTCTGGCTCGACGCCACTGACGGGGAAGGGAACGTGAAAACAACCGAAGCACTGCTCGCTGAGGCGCTTGCCCATCTCAGGGACACCGCCCCCGCCCTTTTTGACTGAAAATACACAAGGAGATACCGCATGAAACCTGCTGAACTCATTGCCCGCCTGCGTGCAGGCGCGCTCAAATGCCACACCCGCCTCTATGGCGAGGACATCGAATTCCAGACCGAGCGCTATGTCAAAGCGGTCGAAACCTTTGCCAACCTCTACGGCGCCGACCGCGACGTGTTCGTCTTCTCGGTCCCCGGCCGCAGTGAGGTCAGCGGTAATCATACCGACCATAACCACGGCCGCGTGCTCGCCGCCGCGATCGACCGTGACATCATCGCCGTCGCCTCCCCCTCAAAGGAGAACGTCGTGCGCGTGCGCAGCGAGGGCTATAACGAGGACCGCATCGATCTTTCGATCTGCACCGAGCCCGAAAAGCACAAGCCCTTCAAGGCAAGCGCGCTTGTCGCAGGTATGTGCGGCGGCTTCCTCAAAAACGGCTATAAGGTAGGCGGCTTTGATGCCTATACCACCTCCCGCGTCCTCAAGGGCTCGGGTATCTCCTCGTCGGCCGCCTTCGAGGTCATGATCGGGAACATCCTCAACTACCTCTATAACGACGGCAGCGTTCCGAACGTCGAGATCGCCAAGATCGCCCAGTACGCCGAAAACGCCTACTTCGGCAAGCCCTGCGGCCTGATGGACCAGATGGCCTGCGCCGTCGGCGGCTTCGTCTACATCGACTTCGCCGACCCGAAAAATCCCGTGATCGAGCCGATCAACTTCTCCCCTGACGACGCCGGCTACGTCCTTTGCATCGTCAACACCGGCGGCAACCACGCCAACCTCAACGATGACTACGCCTCCGTCCCCGCCGAAATGAAGGCCGTTGCCGCTGCCCTCGGGCGCGAGGTCCTTCGCGGCACCACCGAGGACGAGATCCTTGCCGTCGCCCCCACCCTTCGCAAAACGGTCGGCGACCGCGCAATCCTGCGCGCGCTGCACTTCGTGCGCGAAAACGACCGTGTCACGGCCGTTGCCGCCGCCCTCAAGGCAGGCGACGTCCCCGCCTTCCTCACGGGCGTCCTCTCGTCCGGCCACTCCTCGTTCGAGTACCTGCAAAACGTATACACCACCATCAACGTGCGTGAGCAGGGCCTGTCCCTCGCCCTCGCCGTGACCGCCGGTATCCTCGACGGTAAGAGCTGCGCCTGGCGCGTCCACGGCGGCGGCTTTGCCGGCACCGTGCAGGTCTTCCTCCCCGCCACTGAAGCCGACGCCTACCGCGCGAAAATGGACGCCGTGTTCGGTGAAGGCGCGGCTATGCTCCTTCGCATCCGTCCCGACGGCGCGATCCGCGTCGATCTCTAATACATAAGGAGGCCCACTCTTATGGCAACCAAGAAAACCACCCCCACCGCCACCCCCGCAAGCGCTGACCGCAAGGCCGCGCTGGAAACCGCGATCGCCCGCATCGAAAAAACGCAGGGCAAGGGCGCGATTATGAAGCTTGGCGAAACGATGGACCTCAACGTATCCGCTGTTTCCACCGGCTCTCTCTCCCTGGATATGGCCCTCGGCATCGGCGGCGTTCCGCGCGGCCGCATCGTCGAGATCTACGGCCCGGAATCCTCGGGTAAAACCACCGTCGCCCTGCACGTCGTTGCAGAGGTGCAGAAGGTCGGCGGCGAAGCCGCGTTCATCGACGCGGAGCACGCGCTCGACCCCCTCTACGCCAAAAAGCTCGGCGTAGACATCAACAACCTCCTCGTCTCCCAGCCCGACAGCGGTGAGCAGGCGCTTGAAATCGCCGAGGCCCTCGTCCGCTCGGGCGCGATCGACGTTGTCGTCATCGACTCTGTCGCCGCCCTCGTTCCGCAGGAGGAGATCGACGGTGAAATGGGCGCCTCCCACGTCGGCCGTCAGGCACGCCTGATGAGCCAGGCCATGCATAAGCTCTCGGGCGCCATCGCCAAGACCGGCTGTATCGTCATCTTCATCAACCAGCTCCGTGAAAAGGTCGGCATCGTCTACGGTAACCCCGAGGTCACCACAGGCGGCCGCGCCCTCAAGTTCTATGCCTCCGTCCGTATCGAGATCCGCAAGGCCGAATCGCTCAAAAACGGCACCGAGGTCTATGGCAACCGCGTCAAGTGCAAGGTCGTCAAGAACAAGGTCGCACCCCCCTTCAAGACCGCCGAGTTTGACATCCTCTACGGCAAGGGCATTTCCAAGAGCGGTGAGATCCTCGACCTCGCCGTGATGCTCGACATCATCGAGAAATCGGGTGCGTGGTTCGCCTACGCCGGCAGCCGCATCGGCCAGGGCAAGGACAAGGCCCGCGCCTTCCTCGAAGCCAACCCCGACCTGCTCGCCGAGATCGAGGCTAAGATCCGTGCCGCCGCTGCCGACACCGATATGGCCGAGAAATACGAGCTGGAAGAAGACCTCGACCTGCGCGACTTTGACGAGGAATAATCGTGAC
>JAFVYX010000211.1 GCA_017500625.1 Clostridia bacterium
ACGGCGTCGCCGCCTGCGTAGACGCCTGTGCGCGAAGTGAGCCCCGTCTCATCCACGATGATGCCACCGTGACTGTTGACGGACAGCCCATCGGTGGTGGATTTGATCAAAGGATTTGGCGATGTACCGATCGACATAATGACGGTATCCACGTCAAGGACAAAGTCGCTGTCGGGGATCTCGACGGGACGGCGACGGCCGCGCTCATCGGGTGCACCAAGCTCCATCTTCACACAGCGCATGCCCGTGACGTAGCCGTTCTTCGGGTCGCGCGGGTCGTCGGGATTCTTATAACCGAGGATCTCGACGGGGTTGGTGAGAAGGCGGAACTCAATTCCCTCCTCCTCGGCATGCTCGACCTCCTCGCGACGTGCGGGAAGCTCTTCCATAGAGCGGCGGTAGACGATATAAACCTTCTCGGCGCCAAGGCGCAATGCCGTTCTGGCGGCATCCATCGCGACGTTACCGCCGCCGACGACGGCGACCCTACCGCCCCTCATAATGGGGGTGTCGGAATCCGCACGATACGCCTTCATGAGGTTGCTTCGCGTTAAATATTCGTTGGCAGAATAGACGCCGCACAAGGCTTCACCCGGAATGCCCATAAAGCGCGGCAGTCCTGCGCCCGAGCCAATAAATACGGCTTCATAGCCCATGTCAAAGAGTTCATCGACCGTCAGCGTTTTACCGATCACAACGTTGGTTTCGATCGTGACGCCCAGCTTTTTGAGAGTGTCGACCTCCTTGGCGACGATCGCCTTGGGAAGACGGAACTCGGGAATACCATAGACTAATACGCCGCCTGCGGTATGAAGGGCTTCAAAGACGGTGACCTCATATCCGCGCTTGGCAAGATCACCCGCGCAGGTGAGGCCCGAGGGGCCCGAGCCGACGATGGCAACGCGGTGGCCGTTGGGCGTGGGACGCACGGGTACTTCGGTCGAGAAGGTATTGTGCCAGTCGGCGACAAAGCGCTCAAGGCGTCCGATACCGACGCTCTCCCCCTTAATGCCGCGCACGCATTTTGATTCGCACTGCGTTTCCTGCGGACAAACTCTGCCGCAAACAGCGGGCAAGGAGGAGGATTCGGTGATGATCTGATATGCGCTTTCAAAATCTCCTTCCTTGATGAAGGAAATAAAGGCGGGAATACGGATCTTGACGGGACAGCCCTCGACGCAGGGCATATTCTTGCAAGAGAGGCAACGTGCCGCCTCCGTGATCGCCATTTCCTCCGTGTATCCGAGTGCGACCTCTTCGAAGTTGTGTGCGCGCAAAAGGGGATCCTGCACCGGCATCGGCTGACGGGTAGGTGACATATTCGGCTTTGCCATATCACTTGACCTCCTTACTCATGAGGTTGCAGGTCTCGCTGTGGGCGTGACGCTCAAAGGCGGCGTACATTCTGCCGCGTGCCATCGCCTCGTCAAAGTCCACCTCGTAGCCATTGAAGTCGGGACCGTCCACACAGGCAAATTTCGTGACGGTCTTGCCGTCTTGATGGAGGCCCCGCAGGGTCTGGTAGCCGTTGCTGGCCGCGCCGGGAAGGCCGGTCTTGTAGAGCAGGAGCGCCTCTTTCCAGCGGGGCCTCTGCAGACGGAGGCGCAGATGGGTCCGCCGGGCCAGGAAGGGCTGCAGCTCGACGGCGAGAAAGATCCACAGACCCAGAGAGGACGCCAGCGCCAGGCCGAAGGCCTCCCAGTGCAGCAGCTTCACAAAGACGAAGTTCAAAACGATGTTCGCCGCAATATAGATCAGGCTCGC
>JAFVYX010000212.1 GCA_017500625.1 Clostridia bacterium
CGAAAAGGAACTCTTTGAAATGATGCAAGAAATCCAAAGTGCTAAAAGCGCTTAAAACAAGGCACAAAAACAAGAATACGGCATATCTCTTACGAAATATACCGTATTCTTGTAAAACTGTCCTTTAGCACCCGAGGCTAACGCCAAGCGGCTTTTCTTAGAGCATCTGAAAATAGGTCAGGTTCGGGAGATTTTTCTCAAAGCCCGCCTTCCCGTAGGCGCGGCGTGCGGGGGCGTGTGCATCGTCAAGCCCCGTCATCACCGCCACGGCCTTGGCACCGAGGGCGCGCAGATGCTCCTTCGCAAATTCGTACTGCACTCCCGCCAGCCCGCGGCCGCGGAAGTCGGGGTGAACGGCATTGTTGCTGATGCGCCCCACGCCCTTGGCAGGGTCGAAGGTGACGGTGATAAAGGCAGCCAGGCGCCCGTCAAGCTCGGTCACGTAGAGGGTACCGTCGCGGATCGCTCCGCGCACCTGCGCCTCCTTGTCGTCCAGGGGCGTCGGGTAGAAGAGTGAGAACAGCTCATCGCCGAGACGGCGGCGGAATTCCTCAAAAATGGGTGTCCAGGCAAGGCGCGCCAGCGCCACGGCGGCCTCGGCGTCCTCCGGCACAGCCAAACGAAGACTTTGTGATTTCATATTACACCTCCGAAAGCAAAACGCGGCGTCCTTCGTCCGAGGACTTGTAAATGGCGAGGATCACGTCGGGAGCGCGCCGTCCCTCGTCGAGTGAGACCGCAGGAGCCCGTCCCTCGTCGAGTGCCTCCAAAAGCTCCTCGTATTCGGCGTAGTGATAGTCGCTTGAGAACGCCATGGGGTTGCTGTGCGATTCGCGTCCCTCATAGCACTTGACCTCGGGGCGCGGAACACTCTTCACGTCCCAAAGCACAATGTTATCGTCGTCGATCGCCACCGTTCCTTCGGTGAAGTGGAAGGTGAGGCAACGCGGATACCCGGGGTTCGTAGCCGTCGAGGAGCGCAGCGTACCGACGGCACCCGAGGCAAACTCCAGCATCGCCACCGTGGTGTCCTCGGCCTCAATGTTGTGGACCAGCGTGCGGCAAGCGCCCGAGACGGCCGTCACGTCGCCGCAAAGGTAGAGGAGCAGGTCAACGCCGTGAACGCCCTGATTGAACAGCTCGCCGCCGTCCAGCTCACGGGTGCCGCGCCAGGCCGCCGCCTCGTAATAGGAGGGGTCGCGGTGGTAGGGCATCGAGAGGTCGGCATACAGAAGCCGACCGAGCGCTCCCTCGGAGATGAGGAGGCGGAGTGCCATGGCCGAGGGCGTGAAGCGCTGCTGATAAATGACCGCCACCGTCTTGCCCGACAGGCGCTCGGCCTCGGCGATCGCGTCAAGGTCGGCTGTGGTGAGGGCCAGGGGCTTTTCGATGACCACGTGACACCCCGCACGGAGCGCCGCCACCGCCAGGGGCGCGTGCGCGCCGCTCGGCACACAGATGACGGCCACGTCTACCTCCTCCGAGGCAAAGAGGGCCTCGGCGCTTTTAAAGGTGCGGCAGGCGTGCTTCTCCGCAAAGGCGGCGGCCGCCTCGGGATTTCTGTCGGTAACCCCCACAAGGCGGGCGTTTTCCAGTCTTTCAATGACCTCGGCGTGGGTGGCGGAGATCATGCCACACCCCACAAGACCAAAGCCGTAGATCTTCTTTTTCATAAGTAACCTCTCACGTTTATTCTTGGAACAGCTTCTCGTAATACGCCAAGGGGCGGTAGGCACCACCGCCGTTCGTAAAGAAATCTTTACCAACATCGAAGCGGCTCTCGCTCCCCATATCACCGAGGGGCGCCGCCGCCGCCATCTCGTCCCAGCGGCGGTAGTTCTGGGGGCCGTTTGCCTCCAGCACACCGCACCGCATGCCGGGCAGGGGGGCCAGGCGTGCTGCCACGTTCTTGTTGAACTCCAAAAGCTGCGGCGGAACGGTCAGGTCGGCCACAAAGCAGGGAATGCCGCGCACGTGCGCCGCCTCCAGCATACCGAGTGTTACCGAAAGCGTCTTGGCCGCGGGCTTCAGCGCGATCGCACCGTAGCCCAGTGCGATCCGCTCGAGAACGTCCTCACGGCTGTGTGCCGATTCGTCCGCCGCAATGCGGACGGGGAGCGCCGAAACGTCAAAGCGGGCCTCCTCGGGAAAGGGTTCCTCAAGGAGCAGAATACGGGAAAGCGCGCCGATCCTTTCGGCGGCCTCCAGGAATTTTGCAAGGCGCTTCGGAGTGTCGTAACGGCCGTTGGCATCGAGATAGTAGGCGATGCGCCCGTTCTCCGTCAAGGGCGTTTCCCTATCCTTAAGCAGCGTGTGAATGTGCAAAAGTCGCGCCGTGTCCCAGGCCGGCATTTTGGCAAGGTCACCGTCCCCGTCGGGATCGGCCCCGATCTTGATCTTGAAAAGTGCCACTCCCGCCTCGGCGAGGCGCAGGATCTCCCCGTCGCCCGTGTGATAGGTGATCAGCGGGATCTTAGCCAGCGTTTTCTCGCGGTGAGAGAGCGCCGCGGGGGCTCCCGTCATCACAGCCAGGTTCTCGGAGCCGCGCTCGCTTGCCAGCAGCTGCCACGCGGCGTGATCGAGCGGAACCAGCGCGTTGAGGGCAAAGGTCCTACGCAGATCCCGCCGCCCCAGAAGCCGCTTGCCGTAGGCGTACACGTCGGGCAGGAGCGCCTCGATCATCTCGGTGGGGGAGGAGAACTTTCGCCCCTCGGTCAGGGTGAGGGCGTGCTCGGTGAGGCGCATCATCGCGCGATTGCCTTCCTCCTCGCCCAAGGCGCGGAAAACGGCTCCGTCCGACCACAAAACGCTCTGAAGCCCCACGCCCACGGCCGTGCGGCCGTCCTCGGTCACAAGGCGCACCGCTACCTGCCAAAGCCCGGTGAGGGCGCCTCCCTTAAAGCCGAAGGGGGAGAGAAGCGGCTCACGCACCACGCGAAGCTCGCTCTTGATCACGGTAAAGCTCATAAGTAGATCTTCCTCGCCGCGGCGGCATAGCCGCGCTCAAATTCATAGCCGTCAAAGGCGGCCTCCTCGGGCAGCTCGTCCACGCGAACGACCTCGCCTCTGCGCTCGCGGGAGACCTTGCCCGCCAGCATCATCAGGACAGCATCGGTGATCTCCTCCACCGAGGCAAGCTCACACGGGCGCCCCTCAAGGGCGGCGGCGAGGTTCGTAAGAAGCGCGCCGTAGATGCGCGAGGAATCGATGCGGAAGGAGGTCGTCCCCTTGGTCGTAAGGATCGACACCTCAAAGGGCTGCCATTGCCCTTTGCAGAGGGCGTAGGTCGCGGCTACGCCGTTTTCATAGGTGGCAAAAAAGGTCTCGGTGTAGCGCCCGTCCCTCTCCTCGCTCCGTCCCGCATAGCGGCAGGAGGCGGCGGGGGCGCCCGCCAGCTTACCGAGGATCTCTCCTACGTGCATGCCGTAATTGAATTCGTCAACGCCCGCCGAGGCAAAGAGGTGCAGGACGTCACCGCGCTCCTCGCGAGGGCGCGAAAGAAATTCGGAAAGCTCGGGCGCATACCGCGCGGAGGAGGAGCCGAGGATCACAGCCCCCGCCTCGGAAAGCGCACGCACGCGGCGCACGTCCGCCACCGCGCCGACCATGGGCTTATCGATAAACACGGGCTTGCCCCTTTCGATAAAGGGCATGGCATAGTCAAGATGCTTTTCCCAGTTGCAGGACTGAATGAAGCCGACGTCGGCGGCCTCGGCCAGCTCCTCAAGCGTTTGGCAGATGACGGCGCCGCTTGCGGCGGCAAAGGCGGCCACCTCGTCTTCCTCGCGGAAGCCGAGATTCGTAACGTGCGTATAGCGCATGGGAAGAGAAAGCTCCTCCATTTTCGCGGCAAAGGCACCGGGGTGGGAAACGTCAATGTCCACAAGACCGATCTTTATCATCGTTTGCTCCTTGCTGACCGCTGTGCGGCCCTTCCTTTACTATACTATATAACGAGGCCGCCGTCAATGTCTTTGCACATTGTTGCGATTTTTTTGCCCATTTTTATTGCTCCGCAGGGCGCGAGAAAAAAAGAAAAAGTCCTTTACAAAGCGGGCGCTTTGTGCTATACTGAGAAAAAACGGAAAAGAGAGGTGAGGCACGGTGGATTTATGCGGCAGTAGTAGCGGCAAAAACGAGCATAGGCGCTCCCCGATCTCGGCGTCGGCTTCCACGTGCCACGCCCCGATAGAATCGTAAAGACAGACCACCCTTGGCAGCAAAGGACGGCTTGTCTTTTGTTGCCTTTTTCGTTTTTGTCCGTACATTTTTGGAATACTGAAAAAATGGAGGACAAGAAAATGAACGAGAAAGCCGAGCTTCTGGATACCCTTCGCGCCCTGCTTGAGGAGCACCGCCACGCCGCTCTCCGTGAGCGCCTTTCGGAGGAGCAGCCGCGCGATATCGCCGACCTGTTTCCCGACCTTGACGTTTCCGAGCGGCTGGTCGTTTACCGCCTGCTTAGCAAGGAATGCGCCGCCGAGGTGCTTGTTGAGCTGGGGAGCGATGACCGCCGTGCGTTGGTCGCGGCATTCAGCGACGAGGAGCTGGCGGGGGTGCTTGCCGAGCTCTATTCGGACGACGCCGCCACGCTCCTTGAGGAGATGCCCGCCAACTTCGTGCGCCGCATTCTCAAAAACTGCACGCCGGAGATGCGCCGCTCGGTCAATGCGCTTCTTAAATATCCCGAGGATAGCGCCGGTAGCATCATGACCACCGAGTACGTCCGTCTTGACGGCAAAATGACGGTGGAGGAGGCCCTCCGCCACATTCGGGCGGTGGCGATCGACAAGGAAACGATCTACACCTGCTATGTCACCGACAGCGGTCGCCGCCTTGTCGGTATCGTCACGGCGCGTATGCTTCTCATCGCCCCGCTCTCCGCAACGGTCGGGGAGCTGATGGAGGAGAACGTCATCTCGGTCGGCACACACGACGAGAGGGAAGCGGTGGCCCGACTTTTTGACCGCTACAACTTCCTTGCTCTGCCCGTCGTGGACGGGGACGGCCGTCTTGTCGGCATCATCACGGTCGACGATGCGATCGAGGTCCTCTCCGAGGAGGTCGAGGAGGACTTTGCCAAAATGGGCGCCATCACGCCGAACAGCGAGCGACCGTATCTTCGGCAGTCGGTGGGCGAGATCTTCCGCATGCGCATTCCGTGGCTCCTGCTTCTGATGCTCAGCGCCACCTTTACAGGACTCATTATCACCTCGTTTGAGACCGCCCTCGCCGCCACAGTGGTGCTTACCTCGTTCATTCCCATGCTCATGGGCACGGGAGGCAATTCGGGCAGTCAGGCCTCGGTCACGGTGATCCGCGGCCTTTCCCTCGGTGAGATCACCTACGGCCGCGTGCTCTCGGTGCTTTGGAAGGAGCTGCGCGTCTCCTTGCTTTGCGGCCTTGCGCTGGCGGTGGTCAATTTCGGAAAAACGATGCTCATTGACGGGCTCATGATGCAAAACCCCGCCGTTACGCCGCTCGTGGCCCTCGTTGTCAGTCTGACGCTTCTGCTTACGGTCGTGGTCGCCAAGCTCATCGGCTGCTCGCTGCCCCTTCTGGCGGGGCGCCTCGGCTTTGACCCCGCCGTTATGGCCAGCCCGTTTATCACCACGCTTGTGGACGCGATCTCGCTCCTTGTCTATTTCACCCTGGCCACGGCGATGCTGGGGCTATAAAAAGATTTGCGTTTTTTGTTGCCATCGGCGCCGTTATGTGGTATAATGTAAGCAGTAAGCTTGCGGAGGTTTTTATGTTCTGGATGTGGTTTTGGTTCGTCCTTGCCGTGATCTTCATCGTTGTGGAGGTGATGACGGCAGACCTTGTGTGCATTTGGTTCGGCGCCGCGGCACTGCTTTCGGGTGTGGTTACGGCCATTGTTCCCACCCTGCCCGTCGCTTGGCAGTTCGTGATCTTTGTCGCTCTTTCGTCGGTGCTTCTGTTTGCGACCCGCCCCCTTGTTAAGCGGCTCCTTCGCTTTGAAAAAAGCCGTGACACTAACCTTGACCGCCTCATCGGGCAGGTCGCCGTGGTGACCGAAAGGATCGATAACCTTGCTGCCACGGGTGCTGTTCGCCTTGGCGGCATTGTGTGGACGGCGCGCTCGGAGGACGGCAGCGTGATCGAGATGGGCGAATACGTAATTTTCGATAAAATTGAGGGCAACAAGGCCCTTGTAAAGAAAAAAGGAGAGTAATACGATGGGTTTTTTAATTGCAGTTGGTATCCTTCTTCTTGTGGTGCTCATTATCGTTGTCATCAACATCAAGATCGTACCGCAGGCCAAGACCTATGTCATTGAGCGCCTTGGCGCTTACCGCGCCACGTGGGATACGGGGCTTCACGTCCTTATTCCCGTCATTGACCGCATCGCTAAGCAGGTGTCAATGAAGGAGCAGGTTGCCGACTTTGATCCGCAGCCCGTGATCACCAAGGATAACGTCACCATGCAGATCGATACCGTCGTTTTCTTCCAGATCACGGATCCTAAGCTCTTTGCTTACGGTGTGGAGCAGCCCTTGAAGGCGATCGAAAATCTGACCGCCACCACTCTGCGTAACATCATCGGTGATCTGGAGCTTGACCACACCCTCACCTCGCGCGATACCATCAACGCCAAGGTGCGCTCGATCCTTGACGAGGCCACCGATCCCTGGGGCATC
>JAFVYX010000213.1 GCA_017500625.1 Clostridia bacterium
ATGGCGATGCCTCGCGACTGCGAAGCGTCAATATGATAGCCACCGTGTATCTGAAGTGTCTCGAAGTGTAATTTTTTAGTGCTCATATCTCTATCAAACTGTTTTGTTCAAAAAAATCAATCCGTGCGCCCACTCCTATGGTGTGCGTACATTATATATATAGGTAAGGTAAAGGTGCGGTGGAGCATATCCACCCAAAGGATAAGTAGTGCCTAACGGCACATTCGCATAGACATAACACGCTCCAGCGCCATCATCGCCGATGCCGCAAATAGGTAGTTGTTATGTGTTAACTCTCTCATAGCAATACAAAATTAAATAAATTTTTTTAATTATGCAAATTTTTTAGAAAGAGAGAGGCGCAGTTATTAGAGAATTTAGGGAAATTAGGGAATTTAGAGAATTTAAGGAGAGGTTATCATTTATTCCTTAAGCTCCTTACACTCATTAAACTCCCTAATAAACTTGCATCCAGTCAGCACTCAGCCAATTTCTTGTCAGAAGGGGTTAGATGTGGCCTATCTGAAAAGAAGATCCCCGATCATTCAGTACGGCGGCTCGATGAACGAGAAGAACGCCGCTGACCTTCTGGCCAAGGAGAACGTGGACGGCGGCCTCATCGGCGGCGCCTCGCTCGTGACCGACAAGTTCACGGCGATCGTTTCGGCGGCCAACGCCTAAGCCCCTCTGCCCTCGGCCAAATGACCGAGGGCGGCTGCACCCCTGCCGCATGTATCACGTGCGAACACTACAGAGGAGGAACAAAACTCCATGGACAATTGTCACAACGATCCTGTGAATAAGGGAGAGTACGAGATCGATCTACGGTTCTTTGCGGTCGTTCTCCGCAAATGCTGGATCTTTATCCTGCTTGCCGCGGTGCTCGTCGGACTTGTTGCCGGTCTTTATACCTCGCTCTTTATTCCCAAAAAGTATTCCTCTACCGTTAAGATGTACGTGGACCCCAACGCCCAGTCCTCGTCCGGCTCGTTCAACAATACCACCGCTGAGGCCTTGGCGGAGATCTACCCGCCGGTCCTTCGCGGCTCGGACCAGTTTGCTATGAAGGTAGCGCTGGCGATGGCCAAGCTTGAAAAGGACGGAGAGGCGATGTTCCCGCACTGGACCTACACCGTGGTGGACGGGGAGGAGATCCCCACCGGCTGGAGCCGTGTTCGCGGTATGATGAGCACGGGCATCTCGGATAAGCTTCTTTACATCACCATTTCCTCGGAGGATCCGAGAGAAGCGTATGAAATGGCGAAGATCGCGGCGGCCGTGGGCCCCGAGGTCCTCAATGAGTACGTCAAGATCGGTGATGCCAAGGTCATCAGCTGGCCGATCCTTGATACCTCGGCAGATTCGCCCAGCGTGCCGCGCAATGCTGTCCTGGCGGCGGCCATTGCGGCAGTACTCGTCTATCTCGCCTTCTTCCTCCGCGATCTCTTCGATACCACCGTGTATGCTGTGGAGGATCTTGTTCGTTTTGAGCTTCCCGTCCTCGGTACGGTTCCCTCGTTCCCGAACAGCGAGGAGCGTGCCGATGCCAGAAGAACGGAAAAGGAGGGTAAGGCATGAACCGCTATCGTAACGTTTTAGTCGGTCCCGGGACGCCCTTCGCCATCGGTGAGGCGTTCAAGGAGATCCGTACCAACATGCTTTACACCGTGCGTGACGTCAAGTGCCCGGTGTACGCCGTGACCAGCGCCCTGGCCCACGCGGGCAAATCGGTGCTGATCGCCAACATTGCGGCCTCGTTTGCCGAGCTTGGCAAGCACGTTCTTCTCATTGACGGTGACCTCCGCAGCCCCGCCCAGCACAAGATCTTCCGCTTGGACCGTTCTCACGGCCTCTCCGAGATCGCCGCGGGCATCTGCGAGGATTACGGAAGCGTCATCTGCCAAACGAGTGTTGCGGGGCTCGATCTTCTGCCCTCGGGCCACATTCCTCCGAACCCCTCGGAGCTTCTCGGTTCTCTGAGCTTTGAGCGCCTCATTCGCTACGCGCAGGAGAACTACGATGCCGTGTTCATCGACTTCCCGCCTGCGGGCGTTGTGGTGGACGCCCTGATCCCCGCTGAGCTCATTACGGGATACGCCGTGGTGGTGCGCTCGGGTATCGACGACCGCCGCGCGGTGAATGACGTCCTGTCCTCTCTGGACGGCGTTGGCGCCAAGGTGCTCGGCTTTATTCTCAATGACGTTGACCCCAAGGTCGGCGGCTACGGCAGAGAAAAGGCCAAGTACAAGTATCGCTACCGTTACAATTACGCTTATACTCACCCGCAAGAACCCGCGGAGAAGTAAGGTGCGGCAGATCCCGGCATAAATCGCCGTTCGCCCCCCTTGACGTACGCTTGTACGCCTGCGGGGTGTGAGCCAACGATCTCTCCACGGGATCTCCACGCACCTCGGCGGCAGATCCCGACATAAGCTAACAAAAAAGGAGCAACTGCGTTGCTCCTTTTTTGTTATTTAGTTTTCCCAGTTGTGGAAGACGTTCTGCACGTCGTCGTCATCGTCCAGCTTCTCGAGGAGAAGCTCCATCATCTTGATGTCCTCCTCGTCGGTGAGGGCGACCGTCGAGGTGGGGACCATCGAGCGCTCAGCGCTCTCGGGCTTGTAGCCCGCGGCCTCCAGGGCCTCGCGCACGGCGGTGAGGTCGTCAAGCTCGGTATAGATCTCGTAGCAGCCCTCGTCGCCTTCAAAATCGGCGGCGCCCGCCTCCAGGGCGGCCTCCATCAGAGCGTCCTCGTCGATCTCGTCGTCCTCATCGATGATCGTGATGAGGCCCTTTTCCTCAAAGAGGAAGTTCACGCTGCCCGTTTGGCCCATGTTCCCGTGGAACTTGGAGAAGTAGGAGCGCACGGCACCCGCGGTGCGGTTGCGGTTATCGGTGGTGGTCTCCACGATCACGGCAACGCCGGACGGGCCGTAGCCCTCGTACACGATCTCCTCGTATTCGATCGAGGAATCGGTCGAGAACTTCTTGATCACGCGGTCAATGTTATCGTTCGGCACGTTGTTGGCCTTGGCCTTGGCAATGAGGTCGCGCAGACGGGAGTTGTTGTCGGGGTTCGGTCCGCCGGCGCGGATCGCCACCGCCATTTCCTTACCGATCTTAGTGAAGATCTTGCCCTTCTGGGCGTCGGTCTTTTCCTTCTTGCGCTTAATGTTGTTCCATTTGCTGTGTCCTGACATGGGAGCTTCTCCTTACTTAAATCTTTTCGGGGGTCTTGAGGCAGATGAGGCGGAGGGCGCGGCCAAGGACCGTATGCACGGCCGCCACGGTGGCAATGCGGTTGGCTCTTACGGCCTCGTCCTCGGCCGAGAGGATCTGACACTCGTGGTAGAATCGGTTGAAGGCGGCGCAAAGGTCAAGAATGTACCGCGTGATGACCGAGGGCTCGTATTCGGCCAGCGCCTCCTCCACGCGCTCGGGGAAGAGGGCCAACACACGCACAAGGGCACGCTCCTCCTCGGTGAGGGGGGCGCTCGCCTTGTAGGCGGGAACGCCGCCCGCTTTTTCGAGAAGCGAGCAGGTGCGCGCGTAGGTGTACTGCGCGTAAGGGCCGGTGTTTCCGTCGAACGAGAGGGCGTCCGAGAGAGAGAAGTTGATGTCGTGAATGCGGCTGCCCGAGAGGTAGTAGAAGATGACGGCACCAACGCCCACGGCCTCCACGACCTCCTCGTCAATGACGGCGCCGGGGTTCTTCTCGGCGGTGATGGCGCGGACCTTCTCCACGGCCTCGGCAAAGAGATCCTTGAGAAGAACCACGTTGCCCGTACGGGTGGCAAGCTTCGCACCGCCAAGACTCACCGTGCCGTAGGGCACGTGATGAAGGCGGTCGTACCAATCGTAGCCCATCAGCTCCACGACCTTGAACCACTGGGCAAAATGCAGACTCTGCCCCGCGCTCGTTACGTAGATGCACTTGTCAAAGTCGTAGGTGGCATGGCGGTAGGCGGCGGCGGCGATGTCGCGCGTCGGGTAGAGGGTGGAGCCGTCACGCTTCAGAATGAGGCAGGGCGGCATCTTCCATTCCTCAAGGTTAACGACCGAGGCACCGTCGTCGATCGTGAGAAGGCCCGCCGCGCGGATCTTCTCGATCTCGGCGGGCATCTTGTCGGTGTAAAAGCTCTCGCCGTTGTAGCTGTCAAACTCGATGCCCAGCATGCGGTAGGTCTTGCCGTATTCGCGCAGACTGATCTCGATGAACCAGCGCCAGAGCGCCAGGTTCTCCTCGTCGTGCATCTCCAGCTTCTTGAACTCGGCACGCGCCTCGTCCTCCAGGGTGGGATCGGCCTCGGCCTCGGCGTGGAATTTGACGTACAGGCGCACCAGCTCGTCGATCTCACGGGCCTCGACCTCGGCGCGGTCGCCCCAACGGCGGTACGCCACGATCAGCTTGCCGAACTGCGTGCCCCAGTCACCGAGGTGGTTGATGCCGATGCACTTGTAGCCCGCAAACTCGTGGAGGAGCTTTAAGGAGTGGCCGATCACGGTCGTGCCGAGGTGGCCGATGTGAAAGGGCTTTGCCACGTTCGGGGAGGAGTAGTCAAGCACCACGGTGCGCCCTTCGCCAATGGCGGGCGAGCCGTAGGAATCCCCGGCGGCGGCAATGTCGCCAATGAGGCGCTCGGCCATGGCCGCGGTGTCAATGAACAGGTTGAGGTACCCCCCCACCGCCTCCACACGGGCAAAGGCGGGATCGTGGATCGCCTCGGAGAGCGTGGCCGCAATTTTCGGCGGAGCCGAGCGCAAAACGCGCGAAAGGCGGAAGCAGGGGAAGGCAAGGTCGCCCATCGCACTGTCGGGCGGGTATTCGAGGAGCGAGATGATCTCCTCGGCCGAGGGCAGCTCGGCACCGGGGAAGCTTTCGTTGGCGGCGGCAAGAATGAGAGCCGCGGCCGTTTCCTTGATCTTTTTCATAAGGTGTCCTTTACATTAATCCTCAAAAAGAGGGCGGTAGGTGTTGGTATCCTCGGTCGGCGCCGCCACAAGACGGCAAGCCACCACGTCACGCCCCGCAATGCGGTGGGCCAGCACCGTGTCGGTGCCCGCCGTGAGGTAATAGGCGCCGCCTCTCTCGTAGACGGTGGGAGCGGGAAGCGCATCGCCGAGCGAGAGCGAGCGGGAAAGGGCCGTTACCGCCACGTGGGAGGGGGTGTCCGCGCTCATAAAGCGGCGGTAGCCGAGGTAGCAGAAGCGGCGGCCTTCGTCCTCCTGCCAGAGGGCAAGCGAGGAGAGGATCAGCTCGGCCACACGCTCGGGCGGGATCGCCGTCGTATCGAGAACCAGATCGTAGTTCGCCATATCCATGATATGCACGCCGTACTTCTCAAAGTAACGGAGATTCTCGCTCTCACGGCGGGCGGCTACGCGGCGCGCCGTCTCCTCGATCGTGGCAAAGCTCTCGCCCTCGCGGCGGTCGGCGTTGATGCGCTCGGCGCTCGTGCGGGCGTCGGTCGTCAGGTAGATGCGGAAGGTGGGACGCACGAAATGGAAGGCCATGCGCGAGTCGATAATGAGCGAGCGGCTGTCCGACGAGAGGGCGCGGAGGCCGTCGTCGATCTGCTTGTCCACCTCGGGGTGGGTCTCCATATACTTATTGAATTCGTCAATGGTCATGCCATGCTCGGCGGCGGCGGCACGGCAGATTTTGCCCGTGGAGTAATACTCCGCTCCCGTTCTCTCAATGAGAATGCGGGAAACGGTGCTTTTTCCGCTGCCGAGGTCTCCGGCAAGAGAGATCTTGAAGCTCACGGCGATCCCCTCTCTACAAAAGTAATATATACAACATACTATTATACACGCAAGGTGCGCGTCTGTCAACCGCTTTTTTATGGCTTTGCCGTCGACTTTCCCGCGGAGCGTCTCAATACTTGCGGCGCGAGGCAAAAATTCCCGTCCTTATCACCGCATAACCCCGGGCGGCGGGGGGCAATACTTGGTACAGCAAGAAAAAAGGCGGTACTTTCGGATTGTATAACCATAAGGTGGAAATTTGCGGCGTGAATACCTCGGAGCTTCCTTGCCTCGGAGATGAGGAAAAGCGCGCCCTGCTCATCGCCGCCCACGCGGGAGACAAAAACGCCCGCCGTCGGCTGATCGTTGGCAATCTCCGTCTGGTCCTTTCGATCATACAGCGCTTTTCCTCGCGCAAGGAAAGCTTTGACGATCTCTTCCAGGTAGGGTGCGTGGGCCTTGTTAAGGCCATCGACAACTTCAACACCGAGCTTGACGTCAAATTTTCGACCTATGCCGTGCCGATGATCATCGGTGAGGTGCGGCGCTACCTCCGTGACAATAACCCGATCCGTGTCAGCCGCTCGATGCGTGACCTCGCCTATCGCTCACTCGGCGTACGCGAGGAGATCCTGCGGCGTGAGAACCGTGAGCCAAGCACCGAGGAGATCGCCGAGCGGCTCGGCGAGGTCCGCTTTGCCGTCGGCCGTGCGATGGAGGCGATCGCTCAGCCCGTCTCGCTTTACGAGTCGGTGTACAACGACGGCGACGATTCGGTGTACGTCATCGACCAGCTCCGCGATCTTGAAACCTCCGAGGAGGGGTGGATCGAGGACATCTCACTCCGCGAGGCGCTCGACCGTCTCGGCGAGCGTGAGCGTCTCATCATCACGCGCCGCTTTTATGCGGGCCGTACGCAAATGGAGATCGCCGAGGAGATCGGAATCAGCCAGGCACAGGTCTCGCGCCTTGAAAAAAGCGCGATCGAAAAAATACGGAAAGACCTCTAACGCCCCCTGTAAAAACGTTTCTACGAAAACAAAACTTGTCAAATTGTGTCAAAGAAAAAGGAGAACGCACGGCGTTCTCCTTTTCGTTTGCGATCGTGCCTAAATCCGAAGCCCCTTCTCGTGCTCCTCGGCGTGGCGGCGGATCGCCTCCACCGAAAGGTCGCTGATGTGATGCTCGATCTTGCAGGCGTCCTCGGCGGCCACGTCGGGATCCACCCCCAGCGAGATGAGAAAGCGCGTCAGCACCGCGTGGCGCTCGTAGATCTTTTCGGCCACCTCGCGGCCGTGGGGCGTAAGCGATATGGCCCCGTCGGGCGCCACCGTGATAAAGCCGCCCTCGCGGAGAAGGCCCACAGCGCGGCTTACCGAGGGCTTGGAGTAGCCCATATGCTCGCCAACGTCGATCGCGCGGACAAAGCCTGCCTTGCGGGAAAGGATCAGAATGGTCTCAAGGTACATCTCGCCCGATTCCTGCAGCTGCACAGCGCCACCCCCTTTTTTCTTTTTTCTTTATTATATCACATAGGGAAGTCAAAAGCAAGCCCTAAAAAGGGGCATGAGCTTTGCTAAAAAACAAAAAAAAGAAAATCCGCTTGACAGAGCGTTTTCGTTTGTAGTATGATATACATATTATAAAAAGGGAAGGGGGGAACGTCTGTGCTGGACGCCTTTTATGAACGCATCGGCCAAACGTCGAGCGTTGCGCCCGTCATTCTTTCGGTGGCCTTGATGCTCTTCTTCGGCTTTGCCGCTACACGCATCACCAAGCGCCTGCGTCTGCCAAGCGTCACGGCGTATCTTGGGGCGGGAATTTTGCTCGGGCCGTACGTCTTTGATCTTGTGCCCACGGCCGTTGTGGACGGCATGTCCTTCCTTTCGGATATTGCCCTCGCCTTCATCGCCTTTGGCGTCGGGGAATTCTTCAAG
This sequence comes from Clostridia bacterium, assembly GCA_017500625.1. The sequence continues at coordinate 7,686 of JAFVYX010000213.1, forward strand.
GTCTCCGCTCTCCGCAAAAACGGCTGGCGCACGGTGGTCATCACCCTCTCCGAGGCCCTGCTGTCCGCCCTGCTCGTTTTCCTCGTGGCCTATCTCCTCCTCGGCCTTGGCCTTTCCTTCTCACTGGTGCTGGCGGCTCTTGCCTCAGCCACCGCCCCCGCCTCGACCGTGATGACCATTCGGCAGACGGGCGCCAAGGGCGACTTTGTGGATACACTCCTTCAGGTCATGGCCCTCGATAACGTCGTGAGTCTTCTTTCGTACAGTGTGGCGATCTCGGTCGCCGTCGCGGCGCTCGGCGGTGGCGTGCTCTCCTTCGGTACGGTCGCCCTCCCGCTTCTTCGCAACCTTCTCGGTGTCATCGTCGGCGCGGTCCTCGGCTTCGTTCTCCGCCTCCTGATCCCCGAGGGGCGCTCGACCGACAACCGCCTCATCATCGCCTGCGCCCTGCTTTTCCTCTTCTGCGGCTTCTGCTCGGTCATCGACGTCTCGCCTCTCCTTGGCTGTATGATGATCGGGGCGGTGTACGTGAATCTCGGCGGAGATGACAAGCTGTTTTTGCAGGTGTCCTACTTCAGCCCACCGATCCTGCTCCTCTTTTTCGTGCGGAGCGGCATCGGCTTCCGTCTCGACTCTCTCTTTGCGGGAAGCGCCCTCGTGTCCTATCCCCTCATTCTCGTCAGCGTGACCTACTTCCTTGTCCGTATCGTCGGTAAGGTCGGTGGCTCCTACCTCGGCTGCCTCGCCGTAGGAAAGGAGAAGCGCGTCCGCAACTACCTCGGTATGGCCGAGATCCCGCAGGCCAGCGTGGCGATCGCTCTTGCCGTGCTCGGCGCCCGCGCTCTCGGCGGCGATATGGGCGCAACGCTTGAGACCGTCATCGTGGCGGCGGGCATTCTCTATGAGATCGTCGGCCCCGTCTCGGCCAAGCTCGCCCTCTACCTCTCGGGCTCCTATACCGATGAGCTTCCCTCGGCCCCCGTCGCCGAGGGTACCGACGAGGTCGCCGTCCTTTGTGAGCGTATCCGCGCGATCCGCGAGGGACTTCCCGAGCGTGAGGCGCCGCCCCCCACCCCCGAGGACGCCTTTACCGAGGCGGCCCTCTCTCAGCGCGAGGCCATGATGACGCGCCGCCGCGGTCGCTGGTGGCAATAACAGAAAAGGAGACATACAATGAACGATCCTATCGCCAACCTTCTCGGCTCTTGGGCCGCCGACGTGGGCATCGGTGCGGTGCTCTTCCGCATCGGCCTTTCGCTCCTGCTTTCCGCCGTCCTCGGCTGTGAGCGCTCGGGCAAGCGCCACGCTGCGGGGCTCCGTACCTTTATCATCGTCGCTCTCGGCG
>JAFVYX010000214.1 GCA_017500625.1 Clostridia bacterium
AGTATAAAACATAAAAGTATTAGCTCCATAACTTAAAGCCTCATTTAAACTTCCCAAAAGTTGTTCCCTATTATTAAAAGAAACATGAGAACCTATTATCAACATAATATCACCTTACATACATTTTAACATGGATACCAACTTGACAAAGGCTCATATCCATGTTAGAATGTAACGTATCAACAACGGAGGTCAAAAAAATGCCAAAACGCATCAATGCTTTTAGACATGCATTGCTGATTGCCTGCGCTCTCTTATGTATTTGTTTCTGTTTGGCTGCGATTTCAATTATGCCTCCATTTTTTGCAATCACGCGGAAAGCGATTGGATCATCGACAGTCGTCCAACGTTAGAAAGCGAAGGAAAGCAGCATACCGAATGCACCAAATGCGGTGAAGTCATTCAGACGCAAGCAATTCCCGAGTTAGAATATTCACTATCTGAAGCCAAACAGATGCTCAACAAATCCATTGTCAAGGTATATTGTTACGACTATGATGGTGAAACACTATTGTCGCAAGGAACGGGCTTCTTCATTGACAAACTAGGAAAATTTATTACAAATGCTCATGTGGTCGAAAACGCATATTATATAAAGATTAAGACAAGTTCAGGAGCAACCTACGATGTAAATGTTATGTATGCATATAATGACCGTGATTCCGATCACGCCATTTGCAAAGCTTTAGGTTGCCCTTCTACCCCCGTAGAATTCGATGAAAATGTCTTTGTCGGAGATACTGTATATGCCTTTGGCTATCCAAACGATGCATTAACGCTCTCCTCAACACAGGGTGTTGTAACCTCAACAAACGTTGTGGACAAAAACAAAACATACATTGAAAACACTGCAAAAATAGATCACGGAAGTAGTGGGGGTGTCCTGGTTAATACTGACGGCAAGGTTGTGGGAATCACAACCGGAATATTGAAAAACGGAAAATACGCCGCATTGAGTTATTCCGAAGTCAAGACCGATGCAGAAAAAACTTATTATAGTATTTCGGCCAAGGAACCCGTGGAATGGTTTCATGACACACAAACCGTAACGTTGAATGCTTATAATTTTGACACATACTTTAATGTTTCCATATCTCCAACACCCTTATATGGGGGAGATGTCCGATATGATGTGACCATATCATTAAAGCCCCTCTACCAATATAAAAAAATTAAGATTAAGTATACCTCCCTTTGGTTTTCCGTAGAAATCGATACCAACTATGAATACTATTCCGCATCGTTATATTCCGGCGGTTGGTCAACCAGCAATTCCACTTGCTACACGCACATAGTGATGTATGATCGCTATGATATGATGGGTGAATCTTCGACCGCTACGGCAAGCTTCTATTACAGCAACTATACAAAACTGTATTACAGTTATGACTACGATATTTCCTCTGCAATAGGAACGTTCGTGATATATGATTAAGGATTAAATAAAAGCGGCACTCCCCGGGATGCCGCTTTTATATTTATCCCTTCCCCGTTGCTTTTGCGGCCGAGGTGTGGTATGATAAGGGAAGAAAGAGATTTTTGGGGGTATATAATATGGAAGAAACGAAAACGGGGCGGCTTTCGGGGCGGCTTTGGTTCAACCTGATCTTTTTCGGCCTTGTGGGGCAGGTCGCGTGGGTCGTGGAGAATATGTACTTTGCCACGCTCACGCAGGACATCTTCGGAAATTCGGGGCGGCCCGACCTTGCCTACATCGTGACGACGCTGATGGTCATCTTCTCGGCGTTGACGGCCACGCTGACCTCGATCCTTGCGGGCGGTCTTTGCGACCGCGTGGGGCGGCGCCGCCCCTTCATCGCCTACGGCTATCTTCTTTGGGGCGTAACGATCACAGCCTTTGGCTTTATCCCCATGCGCGCCGAGGGCGCGATGATCGGGGTGGTAGCCACGCTCCTTGTGGTGTTTGACTGCGTGATGACCTTTTGCGGCTCCACCGCCAACGACGCCGCCTTCAACGCGTGGGTGACCGACGTCACCTCCAAGGGAAACCGCGGCCGCGTGAACGGCGTTTTGTCGGTCCTGCCCGTCTTTGCCGTGGTCATCATCTTCCTGGGCCTTGGCTCGCTGTACGACGCGACCGCCGAGCGCAACCTCACCTTTTTCCTCGTGCTGGGTGCCATTCCGACGGTGGCGGGCGCTGCGGCGCTCCTTCTCCTTCGCGATGCCGAGGGGGTAGCCCCCGTGAGGAACGGCACCTACCTTACCGATGCGCTGTACGGCTTCCGCCCCTCGGTGGTGAAGGAAAACCGCGCGGCCTACCTGTGCCTTGCCGCCGCCTGCCTTGTGGGCATCTCCCAGCAGACCTTTTTCTCCTATCTCATCAACTTTGTGGTCAAGACGCTCGGCTACGGTGACGGCTTTGTGATCCCCATGGCGGTGATCATCGTGGGGGCGGCCGCCGTGACGGGGGTCTTTGGGCTTCTCGGTGACCGCTTTGGCCGCCGCCGCTTCTACTTCCCTCTCCTCGGCGCGGCCTGCCTTGGCATTCTCTCGATGTACCTTTTGCAGTTTCTGGACGGCTCTCCCGCCATTCTGTATAGCGGCGGTGTTTTGATGATGGGCGGTATTCTGGCCCTGACGGGACTGCTCTCCGCCGCGTTTCAGGACCACATTCCGCGCGGCTTTGAGGGGCGCTTTCAGGGGGTGCGCATGGGCTTCACCGTCCTCATTCCGATGATCGTTGGGCCGATCATCTCGCTCATCATCGGGCTTGACGCCATGGGCCTGAACGGGGCCGACTTTACCCCCACCTACGCGATCTTCCTGGCCGCCGCCGTTGTCGGCGTCCTTGCCGCCGTGCCGCTGTGGTTCGTGCGGAAAAAGGGACTGTAAAAGCAAAAAGCGCGCACCGCTGTGCGCCCCCTGTTCGGTATAAACGCAAAAAGCAGAGAACGTTCACGTTCTCTGCTTTTTCCTAGTCGAGGCACAAGAGGCACTCGGCAATGAGGGTATTGGAGACCTGCATACCGCGGCCCGTGAGGGCCAGGGCCACATCGGTCACGCGGAAGTGGTCGGGGGCGCGGGCAAGGACAGGGGCAAAGAGGGCGAGGGGATCGCGCCCGAAGTCGCGGCGATAGGCGGCAAGGTCGATGCCCTCGTCAAGGCGGAGCGAAAGCATCACGCGCTCACGCTCAAGGTCGTCCTGCGTCAGGACCTCACGGTCGACGGGGGGTGGCGGCTTCCCCGCCAGATAGCCGTCAAGATCGCGCGGCGCGCCGAAGCGCACGCCGTCAAGGTAAGAGTAGGCGGCGATGCCGAGGCCGAGGTATTCCTCACCCCGCCAATAGCGGAGGTTGTGGCGGCTCTCATAGCCGGGCCTTGCGTAGTTCGAGATCTCGTAGCGGCGGTAGCCCGCGGCGGTGAGCGCCTCGGCCGTCTCTTCCATGGCATCGGCGGCGGCATCGTCGTCGGGGATCGTATGGCGAAGGGGCGAGGAGGCCAGAGGGGTATCCTCCTCGAGGATCAGCGAGTAGGCCGAGATATGCTCGGGGGCGAGGGCGAGGGCCGCGCGGAGCGTTGCAAAGAGCTCGGAGGGTGTCTCTCCGGGGAGCCCCGTCATCAGGTCGATGCTGACGTTCCGAAAGCCCGCGCGGCGGGCGGCCTCATAGGCGGCGACGGCCTCGGCCGCCGTATGGATACGGCCGAGCGCCGAAAGGGCGCGGTCGGAGAACGACTGCACGCCAAGACTCACGCGGTTGACGCCTGCCGCTTTCAGTAAAGAAAACTTGTCGTAATCGGCCGTTCCCGGGTTGACCTCGCACGTGATCTCGGTCCCGCTTGCCAGGCGGTAGTGCCTCACGACGGCATCGAGAAGGCGGGAAAGCTCGGCCGTGCCGAGGAGCGAGGGGGTGCCGCCGCCGAGGTAGATGGTGTCCACCGTGCGGTCGGGGAGGGCGCGTGCGGCCAGCTCACGGCAGAGGGCCGTGACGTAGGCGGGGATCGCGTCCTCCCGCCCCGCAAAGGAGCAGAAATCGCAATAGGCGCACCGTCTCCGACAAAAGGGAAGGTGGAGATAGAGGCCGAGCGCCTTGTCAGTTGTCATCGTCCAGCTTCAGGACGGCCATAAAGGCCTCGGGCGAGACCTCGACCGAGCCGAGGCGACGCATCTTCTTTTTGCCCTCCTTCTGCTTCTCGAGCAGCTTCTTCTTACGGGTGATGTCACCGCCGTAGCACTTGGCGAGAACGTCCTTACGCATCGCCTTGACCGTCTCACGCGCGATGATCTTCGAGCCGATCGCGGCCTGAATGGGGATCTCAAAGAGCTGGCGCGGAATGTTGTCCTTCAGCTTTTCGGCAATGCGGCGCGCGCGGCCGTACGCCTTTTCCTCATGCACGATGAAGGAGAGGGCGTCGACCTGCTCACCGTTCAGAAGGAAGTCGAGCTTCACAAGACGGCTCTCGCGGTATTCGAGGAAATCGTAATCGAGCGAGGCGTAGCCCTTACTGCGGCTCTTGAGAGCATCGAAGAAGTCGTAAACGATCTCGTTGAGGGGGAGATCGTAATGCAGCTCGGCGCGCGAGGCGTCGAGATACTTCATATCAAGGTAGGTGCCGCGGCGCTCCTGGCAGAGGTCCATAAGGCCGCCGATGTACTCGGTGGGCGTGATGATCGAGGCGCGGACGATCGGCTCGTAGGCCACGTCGATCTCATCGGGCGAGGGGTAGCCCGCGGGGTTGTCGATCATGACCTCGTCGCCGTTCCGCA
>JAFVYX010000215.1 GCA_017500625.1 Clostridia bacterium
CTTCTCGGCTACGAAGCCCCCGCCATGTGGGAGCCCTCCCTGCTTGCCTGAATTCGGGCATAACCGTAAAAAGCGGAGCGCAAGCTCCGCTTTTTCCTATCGCCGTTCTCTCAACTTGAATAAAAAGAGCAAGCACGACGTGCTTGCTCTTTTTATTATTTCATAAGCTTCAGCATCACGCCGTGCGGCACCACCTTGGTCGCGAGGCAAAACAGCTGCATCGGGAAGGAGGGCACTACCACCTCGCGGCGGCGCTTGGCGGCGGTGTAGGCCGCGCGGACCACACGGCGGCTTTCCGCCAAGAAGAAGCGCTTGTACTTGGCCATGGCGCGATGCTCCTCGGCAATGTCCAAAAACTCGGTCTTGACGGGTCCCGGGCACACCGCCGTCACCGAGATGCCACGAGGGCGCAGCTCGGCGTTCAGCGCGCGGGAAAAGCTGAGAACGTACGCCTTGGTGGCGGCGTACACGGCAAACTCGGGCTGGGGCAAAAAGGCCGCCGCCGAGGCAAACTGCACGATGTGCCCACCCTTCGCCATATACGGCAGCACCGCCCGTGTGATCGCTGTCAGAGCGCTGCAGTTGAGCGTGACCATGCGGTCCTGCTCATCGCCCGACAGGGCCTCCACCTTGCCCAGCATACCGTAGCCCGCGGCGTTGACCAGCCATACGACCTCGGGCGACTCCAGGGCGAGGCAGTCCGCCAAAAGCCCGACCGACTGACGGTCATAAAAATCAAGGGGAAGGGTGCGGCAGGGGATCCCCAGCTTTTTGGAAAGGCGCACAAGGCGCTCCTCCCGACGGGCGATCAGCCAAAGCTCGTCGATCTCCTCGTAGGACAAGAGGCGGGCAAAGTCGCGCCCCATACCGCTGGACGCGCCTGTGATGATAGCAATACGCATAAGGACCTCCTTATCTGCTGATATTTTCTAATTTAATTATACCGAATTTTGGAGATTTAACAAGGGGAGAATTGTTAACTTTACGAAAAAGTTTTAAAAAATAAACTTTTTTTAAAAAAGCCCTTGCATAATTCGGAAATATGTGGTATACTAAAGTCCGTTCGGAGGCATAGCTCAGTTGGTTAGAGCGCTTGCTTGACATGCAAGAGGTCATAGGTTCAACTCCTATTGTCTCCACCAAGATCCTGCACGTATGTGCAGGATCTTTTTCTTTCTGGAGACTGCGATGATCGCATCACGCCTTGGGCATATCCCCCAAGGCGCCGCCGCCCCCTTGACTTTGCTCCGTGGTGGCGGTATAATAAATTGAACGAAATGTCAAGGAGCCGCTATGGAGAACCGCGTGTATTTTGCCCCCTGCGCCGAGTATGACGAGGCGACCGTCAAGGAGGCCTTCGATCGCCTCTTGCCCGAGGGAGCGCTGGATTTTGTCACCGAGGGTATGCGGGTGGCCGTCAAGGTCAATCTTGTCAGCGCGATGAAGCCCGAGACTGCGGGCGTCACGCACCCCGCCCTTGTGCGCGAGCTTTGCCGCCGCCTTGTCGCGCGCGGCGCCTCGGTCGTTGTGGGTGACAGCCCCGGTGGCCCCTATAACGCCGCGATGCTGGCCACCGTGTACCGCGTGTCGGGAATGACGGCGGTCGAGGAGGTGGGGGCCACCCTCAACCGCGATTTCAGCCAGGAGGAGGTCGAATTCCCCGAGGCGCGGGAGGCCCGTCGCTTCACCGCGGTCGGCTGGCTCCGTGAGGCGGATGCCATCATCAACTTTGCCAAGCTCAAGACGCACGGTATGATGGGCTACTCGGGCGCCGTCAAAAACCTCTTCGGTACGATTCCCGGCACCCTGAAGCTCGAGTATCACTTCAGCCACCCCGAAGCCTCGCGCTTTGCCGATATGCTGGTCGATCTTAATGAGTTCTGGAAATGCCGTCTCTCGCTGGTTGACGCCGTGGTCGGTATGGAGGGCAACGGCCCCACGGCGGGCGTGCCGCGCAAGGTCGGCGTTCTCCTCGCCTCGCCCTCGCCCTACGCGCTGGATCTCGTGGCCGCGCACCTGATGGGCCTTGCGCCCGAGCGCGTTCCCACCGTCACCGCCGCCGTTTCCCGCGGCCTCTCGCCCTCGGGCATTGAGGAGATCGAGGTCGATCCCGCCTTCCGCGACTTTTGCGTGCCTGATTTTGAGCTGATCGAGGGCGGCTCGGTCGTTGAGTTTCAGAATCTTCTGCCCGGCCCCCTCGGCAAGCTCGCAGGCAAGCTGGCGCCACGCCTGCTCACCTCGCGTCCTGATCCCCGAAAGCGTGAGTGCATCGGCTGTGCCAAGTGCGCCTCGGTCTGTCCTGCCAAGGCCATCGTGATGAAAAAGAAGCTCCCCGTCATCGATCGCAGTGCCTGCATTCGCTGCTTCTGCTGTCAGGAGTTCTGCCCCGTGGGGGCCATGAAGGTCCGCCGCCCCGCGGTCGCCCGCCTTCTCAATCACAAAAAGTCCAAGAAAAAAGAGCCGTAACGGCTCTTTTTTCTTATATGTAAACGAAACCTGTCATTTCAGCATCACATCGGCCAGCATCACAAGGAGAGGCATACTGACGACCGAAAGCAGGGTGGAGATCGTGACGGTGCGGCTCGTGTAGGTCGCGTCGCAATCGTACTTCTCGGCAAACATCGTGGCCGAGGTGGCCGTGGGTGTGGCCGCCAGAAGCAGGACGACGGTGACCACCGTCTCACTCATCGGAAGCCCGACGAGCTTAAAGCCGAAAAAGAGGAGAAGCACGGCGAGGGGCAAAAGGAAGTGGCGCAGGACCAGGAAGAGGTAGAGGTATGTATCGCGGAAGGCCCCACGGAAGCTCATGCCCGCCACCCGCAGGCCAATGACCACCATGGCGAGGGGGGCTACCAGCGCACGGAGCATATCGAGGCAATCGAGAAGAATGACGGGGACGTGGGAGTGGAGACCGCAGGCCAAGAACAGAATGCCGATCGCTGCCGCGACGTTCACGGGGTGGAGCGCCACCTTCCACGGCGAGATGCTATAGCGCGGCTTGTCCTCGCCGTCGGGAGTGCCGTCACCGTTCTCGTCGCGCTTTGCGGTACAGAAGTAAACACCGAGCGACCAGAGAAAGACGTTGAAGGTGATGTTGTAGACCGAGGCGTAGATCGTGGCCTCGGGCCCGAGGATCACGCTGATGAGGGGGATCCCCATAAAGGCGGCGTTGGCAAAGACGGTGGCAAAGCGGAGCATACGGCGCCGCGAGTCCTCGGCGCGGCGGAAGCAGAGAAGGGCGACCGCAGCAAAGATCACGTGCGCCACCACCGAGAAGAGAAGCACCCAAAGCGAATTCACAAGGATATTCCCCTCACCCTCATAGGCCACGTAGGCGTAAAGGATCAGGGCGGGCTGGGCAATGTAGAGGACGAGGTTGGATAGCCCCTTGCCGAACTCCTCGGTTACCAGACGGCATTTTTTGAGGACGATACCGGGGATCATCATGACGAAAAGAATGATGACGTTCTCAATGAGAGGGAGAATGATGCTCATAGGGCTCCTTTCAGAATGTGCTAAGGGAATTGTACCACAATCCGCGGGGGAAGTCAAGAAAAAGGGCGCCAAAGCGCCCTTTTTTTAAATATCAGCGATAAGTCCCGACGGGAATTCGTTGTGCAGCAGCTGCCGCTCGGCAGGGGCAGAGACCTCCGTGATGCGCACGTTTTCAAGGTACTCGTCCTCCTCCACGCGCAAAAGCTCCAAAAGCGGCAGGGGGGAGCGGTTGCTCGTGTCGCAATAGACGCCGCGCACCGTCACGTTCCGCAGCGAAGCGCCCGAGGCCTTCCAATCGCTCCTTGTGGTGAAGGCAGACTTGGCCTCCTCGCCGAGAAAGATATTTTCAAACACCGCGTTCTCAAGCGTTACGTTGACCATCACGGCGTCTCCGTGGGCGGCAAAAACGTTCCTCACCGAGATGCGCGTCGTCTCGCCCATCTTGGAAAAGCCGAGACTGCCGTAATACTTTTGCCCGATGCGCACCACGGCGTAGGGGGCGCTCTTCCGCGAGCAATTGCCCGAAAGGTCGGTCACGCCGTCAATGTCGATATCGTGAAGCAGGATCCCGTCGTTGTTGCGGAGGGCGATCACCGCCTTGGTGATCGAGGTACCGATGACGTTGCGGATCCGAATGTTCGATATGTCGGAGCAGAGGCCCTCGACCCAGAAGCCGAAGCGGCGCTCAGCACCCGAAAAGCCCGAGAGGGCAATGAGGTCGTCACCCGCGTAGCCCGTGACGTTCTCCACGGTGATGTTGTGACATCCCACGCGAAGGTCGATGCCGTCCTGGTTCGGCACGTTGTCGCGCGCATCAAAGGTAAGGTCGCGGAGCCGTCCCTCCGAGACAAAGACCAGCTGGAGCGCCCACCAGCGCATCTCGCGGAAGGTGATGCCCGTGATCGAGAAGCTCTCAAGGTTGGTAAAGAGGATCATATTGTTACGGGTGACGTGCGGCAGCCCGTTCTTTCCCGAGGTCTTCTCGGTCAGCCCGTTGTGAACGCCGCCGTCGATCACGGCGTTGCCGCACCCGTCAGATGAATGTTCCTCTGCCGCGCCGAGAGCTTGCTCTGTCTTTCGGTGTAGGTGACCTCGGTGCGGAAGACGTTATCAAAGCAGCCGTCGGCCTGACGGAGCGTGCAGTTGTCAAGCACGACCTCGATATCTGAGGGCAAAAGAATGGCCTCGTCGATCTCCCAGAGGGCCTTGCCCGTGCGCAGATTTTTGCGGGGGATCACCACGCGGTCGGAGCCGTCCTCCTTCGCGGCGCGAATGGCCAGGGCGATCGCCTCGCTGTCGCTCTTGGCAACGGCGGCAAAATCGTTGGGGGTGATGCAATGTGACATAGCGGTCTCCTTAGAATACAAAGATCTTCACGCTCCTATGATACCATATCCCCTCGGCGGTGTCAATGGGGAAGTAAAACGAAAGATTTTCGCAAAAAGACCGCGCGGCAGGGCCGTGCGGTCTTTTTCTCTTGGTCAATATTCGCGGACCTCGACCTTGCCCGTATCCTGGTCCCAGGCGATGTCCACCTTCTTGCCTCCGCGCGCACGCAGACCGCACACGCGGCCGCGTCTCCAGGCGGAGGGCAGGGCAGGGAGAACGTCGAGCGTGCCGTCGGGCTTCGATTGCAGAAGCATCTCGGCAATGCCCGCGCAGGCGCCGTAGTTGCCGTCGATCTGGAACGGCGGGTGAGCGTCAAGAAGATTGATGTAGGTGCCGCCACCCGTGATCTTCATAATGTCACAGGTGGAGATGCGGAGCTGGGTATCCAGCAGGCGCAGGGCGTGGTCGCCGTCCTTGAGGCGCGCCCATTGGTTGATGCGCCAGCCCATCGCCCAGCCCGTGCTGTCGTCACCGCGGCGAAGGAGCGAGATGCGGCAGGCCTCGGCCAGCTCGGGCGTATCCTCCAGCGTGATCATGCGCGCGGGGTGCAGACCGTAAAGATGCGAGATGTGGCGGTGGTTCGGCTGGTATTCCCGCACGTTCTCGGCCCACTCGAGAAGCTCACCCTCGCTCCCGATCCCAAAGCCGCGCAGGCGGGGCAGGAGCGCTGCCAGCTCGGCGGCAAAGCCGTCGTTTTCCTTGCCAAGCTCCTTTGTGGCCGCGATGTAGATCTCGAACACGTCGCGCAGGATCGACTGCGTCATGGTCGTCGAGGCAGACACCGAGCAGCGCTCGCCCTCCACGGTGATGAAGTCGTTTTCGGGCGAGGTGGAGGGCGCCATAACGAGGGTGCCGTCGCGGTCCTCGACCAGCGTGGCGGCATAGAACTCGACCGCCCCCTTCAGGACGGGCAGGAAGCGCTCAAGGTGCGCCTTGTCGCCCATGAACTCGTAGTATTCCCACACGTGGCGCATAAACCAGCCCGAGGCCAGCGGCCAGAAGGCAAAGAGCGCCGAGTGGCGGCGGTGAGAGCCGACGGGGGTGGTCATACGCCAGAGGTCGGTGTTATGGTGACAGGTGAAGCCGGGGGCATCGTAGTATTCCTTGGCGGTGCGCTTGCCGCTCTCGGCGATCTCGGAGATCATCTTGAGCATCGGCTCGTAGCACTCGGGCAGGTCAACAAGGAGCGTCGGCCAGTAGTTCATCTCCACGTTGATGTTCGTCGTGTAGTTGCTGCTCCACGGCGGCACCACCGCATCGTTCCAGATGCCCTGCAGGTTGGCGGGCTGGGTGCCGGGGCGCGAGGCCGTGATCGTGAGATAGCGGCCGAAATTGAAGTAAAGGGCGTAGAGCGCGAGGTCCTCGCCCCCCTCCTGGTGAGCGTACAGACGCTCGTCGGTCGGGGCCAGCTTCTCGTCGCCGCCGCCAAGATCGAGCGACACGCGGTCATAGAGCGAGCGGTGGTCGGCCACGTGGGCCTCCTTCAGCTCCTCGTAGGACTTGGCACGGGCGGCGTCCAGCTCGGCACGGCAGGGCTCAAGGTAGGGCTTACCCTCCAGCACGGGGTGCTTGTCCCAGCCGTTGAAGCTCGTGCGGACGTTGAAATACAGGGTGGCGGTCTTGGCGCCGAACACACGGGAGCCGCAGCGCATCTCGCACTTGCCGTCGGTCACCACGCGCACCTCGGCGTGATACCCCATACCCTTGTCCTTATCCTCCACGCCGTAATCGAGCGTGCCGCGGACGGGCGGATCGGCGCCGAAGAAGTGGTTGGCCAGCATCGCGTTTCCGTCGAGCGTCACCGAGGTGTTGGTGTGTGACACCTTGGCGTCAAGCGCGGGCACGAGCGAGAAGGTAAAGCTCATTCCCTCGGGGTGGTCGGTGGTAAGGCGCATGACCATCACCTCGTCGGGAGCGCTGATAAAGCACTCGCGCGTATAGTGGGCGCCGTCGCAATCGTACTCCACGGTATGCACACCCGTCGAGATGTCGAGCGCGCGGGAGTAGTTCTCCACAGTGCCGCTGTGCTCCACGTCCAGGCGCAGCTCGCCCAGCGTAAGATAGAGCTGAGAGGTGAGGTTGGTGAACTCGTCCTCAAGGAGCAGCTCGGCCTCAACGTAGCGGCGCTCAAGCGCCAGCTCGCGCGCACGACGGAAAACCTCGGGGGCGTTCGGACAATCGTAAAAGAGGGGGCCGCCGCTCCAGAGCGTGTCCTCGTTCAGAGAGATGCGCTCGTTCGCCGCGCCGCCGTACACCATAGCGCCGAGGCGCCCGTTGCCGAGCGGCAGGGCCTCGATCCAGCTTTTGGCGCTCTGCTTGTACCAAAGAAGATTGGTGCCGTCGTTATGCATATCGGTCCTTTCCCTGCCCCCCCGCTTTGCGGGTGACAGCATAAGAGTATTCCACCTTGATTATATCACACTTTTCCCGCTTGTCAATGCTATCGTTTTTTCAGAATATGGATAAAACGCGCTTTCCTTTGAAAAGGAATGGGGGCAGGCCGTGCGGCCTGCCCCGTTCCCTCGTTACGTCGCAGGGAAGCCCCCGCGATCTGTAAACGAAACCTTGCAATTTACCCCTTTTTCACGGGCTTCTTGATGCGGTTGAGCTTTTTGTTCATTTTGAGCAGCTCCTCCTTGGTGAAGGAGACGTTCATCATACCCATCATGCCCGTGAGACGCAGGACCGAGAAGCCGCCCAGCATCTGCATCATATCGGCACCGTTGCCGCCCTTGAGATCCACGTCAAAGCCGCCGGACTTCTTCTCGCCCTTTTTGCCTGCGCTCATCTTCTTTTTGAGCTTCAGCGCCATGCCGATAAGCCAGAGCTTGCCGCGCTTTGTCGCCATAATGTCGCTGATCTTGTCGTTCAGGGAGAAGCGCCCCTCGGGAGCGTCGATGTCAAACCAGTTGAGGACGGCGCCCTTTTCCACAAGGACGTACTCCATGTTGGGCTCGTCCACCTTGCGGATATCGCCCTCGTCGGTGAGCTCGCCCGCCTTGGCTACCAGATGGGTCTCACCCTCATTCTTGACCTCGAAATAGAAGAAGTGGTCCTCGGCCGTCTTCTTTCCAACGCTCTCGCCGTTCGCAAACAGCTCGACCTCGGGAAGGTTCGAGTAGACGGTGACGCGTGTCACGTCCTCCACGCGGTCAATATAGCGCTTACCGCAAAGATGCACAAAGGGGATGTCCGAGAGCCAGGCCTTGTAGGCATAGAAGGCGTCCTTCTTGTACTTGCGGTCGATCGTCACAAGGCCCTTGTGGTTCTGACCGTTCTCGCCGCCCTCGGCGCGGGCATCGGCACCAAAGTCAAACATATTCCAGACGTGCGTCGCCCACATATACTTGCGGGTGAAGAGCTGCTTGATCAGCTCCTCGTGGTAATAGGCCTGGTATTCCTCGGTATAGTCGCCCTGCTTCGGGTCGCTCGTATGCCAGTTGAGTGCCTCGCAGCCGTACTCCGAGCAACCGATCGGAATGGTGGGGTGCGTCTGGTGGAACTTGTCAAACCACGGACCGTTCATCGAGGTGTCGCCACCGTACCAGCCGAAATAATGGTTGTAGGAAACGACGTC